>DAHUXT010000035.1 GCA_027307065.1 Ktedonobacteria bacterium | reverse complement strand
GCCCCAACATGCATGCTCATGCATGGATCGTGAATGTTACACGGGTGCGGGGCTGCCACAAAATTGGCATGGGGGGCCGCGGACATGGACCAGGGCGATCCGGACGCGGCGAGTACGATGGGCGGAATCTGATCTGCCAGGCGCACCGCGCGCTTAGCAGAATCCGCCGATCCGGACCGTTTTCGCAGTAACTTCCAGAAGTTTAGACATCGGCTCCGTGCCTCCAGTTGAGGTAAACGGGGAACTTCGCCGCGCACCACGCGGCAAAGGAGTGTGCGCTGCCTTCCTTGAAAGGCGCCTTCACACACGACAGGCATTGTACCATGTGTGAGGAGATTGTGCTATCAGATTTCTGACTGAGCCGCACAACGTCCTTCATGGCGGGCCTGGTATCGGGAAAACGGTAGGGGCAGGCCCAGCGCACACTGGGTATACGCGCATTGGTTACGCGGCAAGCGGCTACAAGCCGTCTCGGTGGAACGAGCGAACTTTGCGACGACGGTGGGTATGCTACGGGCATGCGCTATACTTGTACGCAGTGGCGCGGCGCGGGCACGCGGCGAATTGACGACATGATACCTTCACGACGATGTGATGAAATGGGGCAGATGCGATGAAGTTTGCGACACGGGCAATTCACGCCGGACAGGAGCCTGATCCCTCGACCGGCGCGACGATTACACCGATCTTTCAGACCTCGACCTATACTCAGGCGGGTCTTGGCCAGAATAAAGGCTACGAATACTCGCGCACCGGCAATCCGACGCGCACCGCGCTCGAAGCGTGTCTCGCCTCGCTCGAGAACGCGCACTACGGCCTCGCCTTCAGCAGCGGCATGGCCGCCACCAGCGCGATTCTCAGCCTGTTACGTCCCGGCGATCATGTGCTCTCTTGCGATGACCTCTATGGCGGCTCATATCGCATCTTCGAGAAGGTGATGCGACCAACAGGCGTCGACATCAGCTATGTGGACGCGCGCGACGTCGACGCGTATGCCGCCGCGATCCGCCCGGAGACGAAACTCGTCTGGATCGAGACACCCACCAATCCACTGCTGACGCTGGTAGATATCGCCGCCGTCGCGCAGATTGCCCACGCGCACAACGCCCTCGTCGTGGTAGACAACACGTTTGCTTCGCCGTTCCTGCAGCAGCCGCTCGACCTTGGCGCCGACATCATCGTCCACAGCACGACCAAATACATCAACGGCCACAGCGATGTCGTCGGCGGCGCGGTGCTGACCAACGATCGTGGGGCGTACGAGGCGATCAAGTTCTATCAGAATGCCGCGGGCGGCGTGCCGTCGCCGTTCGACGCCTGGCTGACGTTGCGCGGCGTCAAGACACTGGCCGTGCGTATGCGCCAGCACTGCGAGAACGCGCGTCGGGTCGCCAGCTTCCTGGCAGGGCATCCCAACGTCGAACGAGTCTATTATCCGGGGCTGGAATCGCATCCCGACCACGCGCTCGCCCGGCGGCAGATGCGCGACTTTGGCGGCATGGTCTCGTTCGCCTTCAAGGGCAAACGCGAAGATGTGGATACGTTCGTGCGCGGGCTAAAGGTCTTTGCGCTGGCCGAGAGCCTGGGCGGCATCGAGTCGCTCTGCTGCCATCCCGCGAGCATGACCCACGGCTCGATTCCGGCGGAAGAGCGTGAGAAACGCGGCGTCACCGATACGTTGCTGCGGCTCTCGGTGGGCATCGAAGATGCCGACGACCTCATCGCTGACCTGGAGCAGGCGCTGGCGCGAGTGCCGGTAGCGGCCCACTAGCAGCCACTGCCAAACAGTGTCCCTCCCTGAAACGTCTGATTGCTCGGAGAGGGGCATTGTTGTGTTTCTGTTGGCTGTTTCTGGCTACACCGTGTGTCAGCCGTTGCGTGTGTCGCGCCAGTTCACCAGTCGCTCCATCGCCGCGAAATCGAACGGGTCTTCGCCGCCGAGAATGATGTGGGTGGCTCCCGCCGCGACCATGGCATCCAGTTCTTGCTCGGAGCTGTGCGCCCGCATCTCAGTCGCATGCTCGATCTCGTCGGGGTCGCGTCCGACCCTGGCGCACCAGTCGCGCAGCACCTGAGACTTGCGCTGTTGGGTCTCGGCATCGCCGAAGCTGTGCCAGATATCGGCATATTCGGCGACGAGCCGCAGCGTCTTTTGCTCGCCACCGCCGCCAATCAAGATCGGAATCGGGTCGCGCAGCGGGCGCGGCACATCCATCGCCCAGCGCTGCTTGATGGTCTCCAGGCCACGCTCAAGCTGATCCAGTCGCGAGCCAGCCGTGCCAAACTCGTACCCATATTCGCGATAATCTCGCTGATTCCAGCCCGCGCCGATGCCCAGAATCAGCCTGCCACCGCTGATGTGGTCGACCGTCTTGGCCATATTCGAGAGCAGCGCCGCGTTGCGGTAGCTGTTGCACGTCACCAGGCAGCCTACCTCGGCGCGCTTCGTCGCCATCGCCATGGCCGAGAGCAACGTCCATCCCTCGAAGTGCGGCCCATCGCGATCGCCATAGAGCGGAAAGAAATGATCCCAGTTCCAGAGAGTATCCAGGCCGATCTCGTCGGCGCGGCGCACGCCATCGAGGAACGATTCAATGGTTGTGTGCTGGGGATGAAACTGCATCCCGACGCGAATCTTGCGTGCCACGATTTAGCTGCTCCTTACCCGTGATTCCTCCACACATGCCAGAGATCGTAGCCGATACTGCAAGGCACTATCCCCGGTCATCTGGGCAGTGCATGGCGCGGCCCATGCCGTAGCGTGTGCCGCGGCCGTTTGACGCCAACGAGGCGACGTGCGATACTCGCGGTGGAACTATTCATGGTATGAATAGTCAGTGAGTGAGGTGAACGATGAGCGCGGCCAGCCATCAGCAGATCACCACTGATGGGTTGGAATACGCCATGCTCAGTCTATTGCGGCGCGAGCCGCTACATGCCTATGAGATGTATCATCGGCTGCGGCGCGGCGAACTGCTGGGGCACATCTGGCAGCTCAAGCAAAGCCACCTCTACGCCATGCTGGCCCGTCTGGAGGATCACGGGCTCATTGCTGGGTCGACGGAACTTCAGGGGGCGCGTCCACCACGTCGGATGTTGAGTCTGACCGACGAGGGGGTGGCCGCCTATAGCGCCTGGGTGACATCGCCAGTACGGCACGGGCGTGATTTCCGGCTGGCGTTTCTGGCAAAGTTGGCCTGCGCCGCCAGCGAGGGATCGTCCACCGTCGCGGAACTTATCACCCGGCAGCGCACTACCTGCGCCACCTGGCTGACCGACCTCCATGCGCGTATCGCCGCCATACCCAACCAACAGCCGTATGATCGCCTGGTCATCGAGTTTCGCGCGGGGCAGATTACGGCCATCCTCACCTGGCTGGAACGCTGCGAACAGGAACTCCTGCGAGACACACCATCCACGTGACGTTCCGGCGCTGCCCGAATTGCCAGCCCATCAACGCCAGGTTTATGCACGTTGCCATTGTAGAAGGAGCGACTGTCGATGCATCACGTACTGCGCGCACTTTTCTCCCGGCGAACCGCTTATCGGCTGAGGCTGGCTGGCGTGCCAGTACTACTGTTGTTGCTGCTTCTGCTGACGGCCTGTGGCGCCTCGACATCGCCAGGTGCATCGAGCCAGCCGGTGAAGTTGACCGTCTTTGCCGCTGCCTCCCTCAAGGGGGCCTTCACCGAGATCGGCGCGGCTTACTCCAAGGCGCATTCTAACGTCACCATCACGTTCAACTTTGCCGGATCCGACGCGCTGGCGCAGCAGATTACGCAGGGCGCACCAGCGGATATCTTCGCCTCGGCCAATACCAAGCAGATGGACGTTGTCGTCAAGGGGCGAGACATCACCGGAAGCGGTGTCAAGACGTTCGCCCATAACCGACTTGTTCTCATCTACCCCAGCGCCAACCCTGCGCATATACATTCGCTGCAGGATATCGGCAAGTCCGGCGTCAAGGTAGACCTGGCGGCGGCTTCGGTTCCGGTCGGCCAGTACGCACTCGACTTCCTCGGCAAGGCCAGCGCCGACCCATCGTTTGGCGCGACCTTCAAAGCGAACGTACTCAAGAATGTTGTCTCCTATGAGACAGATGTTAAATCCGTGCTGGCAAAGGTTGCGCTGGGCGAGGCCGATGCGGGTATCGTCTATACGACCGATGCGACCACTGAGGCGGGCAAGGTGGGCACAGTCGCGATTCCGGATGCGCTCAACAGCATTGCCACCTATCCCATCGGCGTGGTGAAAAGCTCGCGCCAAGCCGCCACTGCCCAGGATCTGATTGCCTATATCGTCGGAGCGGACGGCCAGGCGATCCTTGCGAAGTACGGCTTTCTGTCAGGGAGCAGTGGCAAGCAGTACAGTCCGCCAGCCGCATAGCCAACCCAGAAAGACATGAAGCAGACCGTGACAACGACTGAGACGATGACTGAAGAGAGCGATCAGGCCCCAGCGGAGCAACCCTTCCGGCAGCGCCGCCATGCTGGCTCTGGTCTGACGGGATTCTTCGGGCGGCTGGCGCTGGTGCTTGCGAGCCTGCCGCTGCTGCTGTTCTTCGTGCTGCCACTCGTCGCGCTGGCGTTGCGGGTGCCGCTGGGCGATCCCCTGGCGGCCCTCGCCGACCCGTCTGTCGGGCAGGCGATCGAGTTGAGCCTGTTTACCACGCTGCTCGCGCTGGGGCTGGCCATCCTTGGTGGGACACCCCTGGCGCTGCTGCTGGCACGCGTGCGTTTTCCTGGGCGGGCAGCGCTAGAGACCCTGCTCGACCTGCCGCTGGTGCTGCCTCCCGCCGTCGCCGGAATCGCGCTGCTGGTGGCGTTTGGCCGCTTCGGTTTGCTCGGCGGCGTCTTGAGCGCGTTCGGCGTCACCATCCCCTTTACCGGGCTGGCGGTTGTCATGGCGCAATTGTTTGTCTCCGGACCCCTCTACATCCGCACAGCCGTCGGCGCTTTCTCCGCCATCGAGCGCGACCTCGAAGATGCCGCCGCGGTAGATGGCGCAGACCCGATTCGCGTCTTTCGCTATGTCACATTGCCGCTGGCCGCCGCGCCCCTGACAGGAGGCGCCGTGATGACGTGGGCGCGGGCGCTGGGCGAGTTCGGTGCGACGATCATCTTCGCCGGAAATCTGCCCGGTGTCACGCAGACAATGCCGCTGGCCATCTACCTTGGCTTCGAGCAAGACCTCGGCGCGGCGCTCACCCTCTCGCTGCTGCTGCTCTTCGTCTCGTTCGCCGTCCTGTTTCTGGTGCGTGGCATCTTGCGCCAGCGAGCCGGCGATGTGACCCGCTGAACACGGGCATCGCGCAAATGGTGCTACGCTATTCGCACCTGAGCCCGCAATGGTATACTATGGGCCGTGCGGGCAGATAGATGATGGTCGCTGGCTACGCTGAATAGCCCGCGAATCCTCCCTTTCACGTTCGCCACCAAGTGGCGGAGAGAGCCATCGGGCTGTGGAAGGAACTGGCCAGCCAGCAACCCCATCGGCGAGACGGTACGATTTGGCGTGAAGACGGAGGTAGGTCCGGATGACCATATGCTCACATTGCGGCAGACAGTCGCAGGAAAACGCGCTCACCTGTCAATTTTGCGGTTTCCCTCTCGCCGCGGAGGAAAGCGATATCTCCGGGCAAGAAACGATCTACAGCGCGCCAGCATCAACCGATGATCAGAACGGCGTAGAGCCTACCATTGCCGCGCAGCCCAATGATGGTGCGCTCGCGAAGGTGGTCGTTCGCATGCTGCAGGGCAGTGGCGACCAGCCGCGCGATTTCGCGCTCACCGGGCAGACAGTCTCCATCGGACGCTCGCCTTCGTGCGAGATCGTGCTCGACAATGATCAACTGACCTCGCGCCGCCACGCGCTCCTGCGCTATGATGGCACACAGTACACGGTTGTAGACCTGGGCAGTAGCAACGGCACGTTTGTCAACAATACCGAGATTCGCGATGCTACGCCCCTCAACAATGGCGACCGCATCATCGTCGGCGAGCACGAACTCGTCTTCTCGACTGACGCCAGCAGCGCGACACGCGTGGCCGCCGTCGATATGGATGGCGCGCCACCTTCGTCTCCGCTAGGCATCACTGGGGCGCTCCCCGCGGTGAATCCTGGCCAGCAAGCCTCCGAGCAGCCGGTCCCTGTTGCCGCGGGCCACGCCGACGGTAGCTCCAACGGTAGCTCCAACGGCAACGCCAATATCGAGGAGGCCGACACCACGTATATGGCGACGGTGATGGCCCCAATGGACGCGTCCGCGGCCGTCGCTGATGCCTCCGCGACAGCTGGTGTCTCGTCTGTATCCGACGCGTCTGAAGTGGCTGACGCGTCTGATGTGGCGGATGTGGCGGATGTGGCGGATGTGGCGGATGTGGCGGATGTGGCGGATGTGGCGGATGTGGCCGACATGCCGACCAACACATCCAATGTCACAGACATCGCTGATATGCCAACCCAGGTCTCCGACGTGATCGCCGAGACAGGCGCTGATGGCGCGCCCACACGTGATGAGGATGAGTCCGCATCGCCCGCGACACTGCCACCTCCATCGACACCGGATAACCCACAGGCGCTGATGGCACGGGCGCCATCGTCTGGTGCGCTCCGGCAGCCGGGTGGCGAGCTCGACCAATTGCGGTCGCAACTGGCGCAGTTGACGGCCACCAGCGAGGCGGTCGCCCAGCATGCCGCGGACGAAACCGACCTCAGCGAGCAGCGGCGGCAGGCGCTGGCAGAGACCCGCGACCAGATTCACGCGATTCTGGCGGGCATCCAAAACGCGTCGAGCCAGCCCAATGAGCCTGCTCCTGACGAACCTGGCGACCTCACCGACCTGATCGCGCTAACCAAGCAGACGGCCGATGATCCCAACCATCTGCAGAATGTCTCGCGGATGGCGGAGCATGCCAACGAGATCGCGCGGGCGCTCGAGGCGTTGCAGGCACGGCGCATCCAGCCGCCAACGCCTCCCGCATCTGAGACGGCGTTGGCGGAGTTGCGGGCGCTCCAGGCGCGGCTGGACGAACTGGCCTAGCGCTGGCCCGAGGTACTCTGGCTGACACGGCTGACACACGCGACTTTGATGTGGTGGTAATTGGCGCCGGGCTGGGTGGATTGCTTTCCGCCGCGCAGTTTCTGCGGCGCGGTCAGCGTGTCGCCATTGTCGAGCGGCTGGCGCATCCCGGCGGACGCTTCACGGCCAAGACCTTCCACGGGGCGCAGGTCAGCACCGGCGCGGTGCATATGTTGCCATTTGGCACCAACGGCGAGTTGGCCGCGATGCTGCGCGCGCTGGGAGTGCCTCACCACATCCACGACTCTGAGGTGTTCGCCTCGTTCCACGTGCGTGGACGCCAGGTTATCTGTCGTTCGGTGCTGCAACTGGCGGGAGTATTTGGCCCGCGCCAGTTTGCCGAATTCGTCCGTCTTGGCGCGGCGATGCTCCTACGCCAACCCCGGCCAGACGAGCGCACCCAAACCTATCGCGAGTGGCTCGATCGCCGCATCAGCCGAAACGCCTCACCAGAGCTTTATGCCTATTTTGAGCGCGTCTGCCACTTCGCGCTGAGCGTTGGTCTCGACGACGTACGCTATCCAGAGATTGTCGAGACGACGAAGAATATGTTCCGCTACGGCGCGCCAGGTATCGTGGATGGTGGCTGCGCCGCGCTGACGGGCGAGCTGGAGCGGCGTGTGGTAGAGGGAGGCGCCGATCTGCGGCTGCAACATGACGTCGTCGCCATCGAGCAGACATCTGGCGCGGTGAGTGGCGTGCGGGTGCGTGCCAGGCAAACCGGCGACGAAGTACTGCTGCGCGCGCCGATCGTCATCAGCAACGTCGGTCCGTGGGCAACCCGGCGGCTGGTGGCCGTCCCCGCGGGCGTCGCATCTCGCGCGAATGTGGCAGCACTGCCGCAACCAATCCCGCTGCCGCGCGGCGAACAGACGACCGATGCCGGAGATGCGGAACCATCGGCGCCACGGGCCGTCGCGAGCGGACTGAAGGTACACCTGCTCAGTGATGAATCCATCATCCCGCATCGTGGCATCATGTATTGCCTGGATACCGAGCGCATCGCGGGCGTCGTGCAGCCATCCAATAGCGACCGGCGACTGGCCCCGCCCGGCAAACATCTGCTGATCACCCATCAGTTGATGCGCGGCGACGATGTCAATGTGGAGCGCGAGGCCGCCCGCGCCGATCTGCGCCGCCTCTTTGGCAATGACTTCGGCACCAAGATTCAGATTTTGACGATGAGCCAGTATCGCGGCGAGTGGCCCGTCAACCGCGCCATGCAGGGCGAGGATGTCGCGCCAGCCACCGGTATCACAGGTCTCTATCTCGTCGGCGACGCGGTCAAGCCGTCTGGTTATCTGATGGTGGAGGGCGTGGCACAGAGCGTCAACGCGCTGCTCGATACGCTCGATGGCCCGGAGACACATACGCCTTCGCGTCCGCCGAAGTCGCGCGCGTTTCGCTGGCTGGTCGCGCCGCCACCACCTCACCCTGGCTCGTAGACTCGTAAACCACGGCAACATCGCGTTGTGATAGCCACATGTCCGATAGTCCACCGACAGGCGGCTCGCGTTGACACTCCGCCTACGCGCCGCATATGCTGACGGGGCAACAAAACAGGACCGGCGATTGCTCCTGTGGGAGTATGGACGAGGAAGACTTGGGACCAGGCAACTTGGATCGCCAGGGGTCAGGAAGGCGCGTGACGATGGAAAGAGCCAGGGAACGGCAAAGTGCGCACCAGCGGATACAACGGCGCCAACACGCGGGAGTGCGAATGTCTCGTGAAGCAATAGAGATGAGCGCGGTGGAGATGAGCACAGCATCGGTGGATGGTGTAGCGAGCGGGCAGGAACGTGCCTGCTATCTGATCGAAGGCGGCATCCCGCTCAAGGGCGAGGTGCGCAACAGTGGCGCGAAGAACGCCGCCACGAAGCTGATGGTCGCCGCGCTGCTTACCGAAGATCCCTGCACCCTGCGCAATATGCCGGCCGGACTGGGTGATGTCACTATCACCGAACAGGTGCTGCGTGCGCTTGGCGCGGAGGTGACCTGGCTGGAGGACACCGTCGTCTCGGTACGCGCCGCTCACCTGACCAATACCGTCGTGCCGCTGGAACTTGGCCGTAAGAACCGGCTGGCCGTGATGACCACAGGCCCACTATTGCATCGCTCGGGGCAGGCGGTCATTCCCGCGCCTGGGGGCGACCGCATCGGTCCTCGCCCGATCAACTTTCATCTCGATGGCCTGCAGCGCATGGGTGCGGCGCTCGACTTCCGTGACGGACTCTATCACCTGCGCACCGACGGTCTACGCGGCGCGACGATTGAACTGCCTTTTCCGAGCGTCATGGCCACCGAGACGCTGCTGATCGCGGCAACGCTCGCGCGCGGCGTCACCGTCATCTCCAATGCCGCCATCGAACCGGAGATCATCGATCTCATCAAGTTTTTGCAGAAGATGGGCGCGATTATCGAGCAGCGAGTGGACCGCAAGATCGTCATCGAGGGGGTGCAGCGGCTGCACGGCGCTGAGCATCGCGTCATTACCGACCGCAATGAAGCCGTCTCGCTGGCCATTGCCGCCTATCTCACCCACGGCAACGTGCGTGTCATCGGCGCGGAGCAGGGAATGCTGCTCACGTTTCTCAATACGCTCTATCGCGTTGGACTCGACTTCACCGTCGAGGAAGACGCTATCTGCTTCTTCGGCACCGACACACCGCCGCGCCCCATCGCGCTCGAGACCGACGTGCATCCCGGTTTCATGACTGACTGGCAGCAGCCATTCACCCTGTTGCTGACCCAGGCGCACGGGATGTCCGTGATTCACGAGACGATCTACGAAGACCGCTTCGGCTACACGCAGGATCTCAACCAGATGGGCGCCGATACGGGACTCTTTACGCGCTGCCTGGGCGAGCTTGCCTGTCGCTTCCGCGAGAGCGATTTCTACCACAGTTGCGTGGTGCGTGGGCCAACGCCGCTGCACGCCGCCGAATTGACAATGCCCGACATTCGCGCGGGTGCGGCCTACATCCTGGCGGCCCTCTGCGCGCATGGCGTCTCTACTGTCTATGGCATCGAACACATCGAGCGCGGCTACGATCACCTTGACGCCAAACTACGCTCCCTCGGCGCGAAGATCGAGCGCGTTCCATCCGGGCGGTAGTCTGTCACAAAGCCGCCTCTCAGATGTGTCTCGCAAGGCCGAAGCTGTTTCCGGTACTTCCAATCTGCCGCGCCTCCATGTATAGTAAGGGGGGTGCCGCCAGGGGCATTTTGTCTCCGCGAACGGGGTGGCGATTCCCCGCGCGCCCATGCAGAGACGAACATCACGCGATCCATTCGGTATCATCACACGCGTCTTAGCGATCATCAGTGGCCGCACTCGCGGGCTGCGCTCTGAACACACGACTGGGCGCTCGCGCAGTCCGCCGGGAAGGCAATCCGGCGGACAGGGATGCCACGGGCGGAGTGGAGGAGGATTCATGGCAGCTTCAGGCATCGATTCAAGACAAGCCAACCACGCGATTACTGATCTCTATGATGAGAACAGGCGGACGTTTCTCATCCAATATCCCATCTGGCTCATTCTTGGGCTGGGCCTCTCGGGTGTGGCCGTCTTCGCGCTCACCGGCTACCTCGGCTACCCCAATACAGACGAGCCGTTGAAGCAGCCGTGGCTGCTCTTCCTCTGGTTCTGCGCGGTGCTCATCACGCTGCAAATCTCGATCTTCCGCCATAAATCGCTGCGGTCGCGCCTGATCGCAACGCTCATCATCAGTCTACTCGCCATCGTCTTCATTGGCATCACCTATTTCAACCAGTCACTGCCAGATATTCTGCGTCAGATCTTGGGGCAAGGCCGGATTCTCCGTCTGCTCGCGGGTAGCCAGGCAACCTATGTGCTGGTCAACTTCGGCCTGATCGCCGTCTTCTGGGTCGATACCATCCGCCGCTGGATCCGACGGTCGCAAGGCCTCTCGCCCAATCCTGGGGTTGATATCGGCGTCGGCGGCAGCGCCAGCGACGACGAAGATATGCCCTCGCTGCAAGAATTGATCTCCGGCGACCTGATCGCGGGCGCACTGCTCACGCTGCTGCTCTCGTTCATCTTCCAGTGGCAGATTATCGCCACGTTCATCCATCCTGGGAACGTCGTCATCAGTAGCTGCACCGTCTCGTGGTTTGGCCCCTGTGGCATTGGCGGCACCAATCCACCAACGCTCAGCTTCCTGGACCTGATCCAGACGCTGCTCTACCTGCCGCTAGGCCTGCTCATTCTGGCGCTGACGGCCACCGTGAGCGGCCTGGGCGCATTGCAGGGCGTGGATGAGAACCACTCGCAAGACTCGCTCATCATGATGAAGCCGGAGAACGCCACGAGCACTGGCGCCGTCGCCTCTGATGTGACCGAGACGGTGATCGACACCATCCGGTCGGCGCTTGACCGCCGCATTCGTCTGCTGCTGGCAAATCTGGCGCTCGCGTTCCGCTATATCGGCTTTCCGTTGCTGATCTTTCTCGCCACCTATGGGCTGGCGGAGCTTTCGACCAACGTCCAGATCTATCTGCACGGCTCCAAGATTCTGTTCAATGCCTTGCGCTATGCGGCGCTGGGCACCGGCTTTGGGCTTGTCGCCGCGGTAGGCCTGGTGCTCTCGGCGGCGCTGATGCTCTTCCGCTGGCGCGTCGTCACCAACACGATGCGATTCCTGGGGCTGGTAGGGTTCATCGTCCTGCTGACGTTCTGGATCTTCTCGCTGGCGCTGTGGGGATTCAACCAACTGCTCATCAACGTCAACGTCTCCCCACGGACTCCGTTTAGCCCGCCCGGCTGGACGACAGGCATCTCGCTGGTGCTGCTGATCATCTTTGGAGCCTTTTTCCTACTGCGGCGTGCGCGACCCGCCGCGAAACGGCAGCCAGCCCCAGCCAGCCTGGACGAGCCCAGCGTGCCGACCGCCAATCCGCGCTGATGCGTGGTCCCCGTGAACCGGGTGCTCCTGCGGGGTCGCCCGGTGGTGGACGCGGCGATGGGGATTGTGACGCGGCTGCGGCAATGCACTTATATGAGGAGTACTCAATGACGTTAGTTATGCCTGATACCAGCGCACCACCGGTAAAACACGCGATCACCGATGTCTACGACGAGCATCGCCGCACGTTCCTCGTGCAATATCCCATCTGGGTAGTGGTCGCGCTCGGACTTGCGGGCGTCGCCGCCTTCGCGATTACCGGCTTCTTTGGCTATTCCGATGATGCCGGCTTCGTGAAGACAGGTTTCCTGCAGGCATGGCCGGTTTTCTTGTGGTTCTGCGCCCTTACGATGGCGCTGGAAATCTCGATTCTACGCAACTCCAAGTTGCGTGTCGAACTCGTGGCGGCGCTCGTGGTGACGTTGATCTCGATGGTTATCGTCGGCATTCTCTACTTCTATCGCCTCGATTTCGCGTCGCTGCTCGATCAGTTCCTCAAGAACGTGCTCAACATCCGGTTGCTGTTGCCGCAGATTACCGGGAGCAAGTTTCTCTATGCCATCATCAACTTCGTGCTGCTCATCGTCTTCTGGATCGACACCATCCGCCGTTGGATTCGCCGCTCGCGGGGCCAGCCGATCAATTCGCGCATCGACATCGGCCTGGGCGGCACACAGACCACCGCCGGACCAGCCGACAATCCCTCGCTGCAAGAGCTGATCTCCGGCGACCTGATCGCGGGTGCGGCGCTGGCGGCGTTGCTCGCGTTCATCTTCAGATCTGATATCCTCACGTGGTTCTCGAACCTGTTGTCGATCAATGTCCCCGTAACAGACTGTGTCACCGTCTGGCCCATTGGCCATTGTGCCGCTCCCTACGGCGGACTCCACAATCCGCCAACGCTGACCTTTCTCGACACGATTCAGGCGCTCATCTATCTGCCGCTAGGCCTGCTGGTGCTGGCGCTCTCGGCGATGTTGAGTGGCTTCGGCGCGGTCGGTGGCGTGGAAGAGCAGGCGCTTGGGCAGACCGATTTCCAGCCGAACGCGGATGAAAGCAGCACCGAATCGGTGTCGGAGTCGGTGAGCATGACGGTCATCAATACGCTGAGAAGCGCGCTCAACCGTCGCCTGCGGCTCGCCCTCGACAACATGCTGTACTCGCTGCGCAATGCCGTCTGGCCCGCGCTCATCCTCTTCGGCGTTATTTTCATCGCATCCGCCGCCCGCTTCACGCGCCTCTATCTGCACCTGCAGAGCGACGAGCACACCTGCGTGCCGGGGTGCCAGTCAACCATCGACAAATATGGCGGTCCCATTGCCAATGTCCTGCAGGCCGGGTTGTTTGGCATCCTTGGGATGATCCTGATCGTGCTCGCGATGACCATCCTGATCTTCAGGATTCGCGTAGCCGAAAACACGTTCCGCTTCCTGGGGCTGATCGGCTTCATCATCCTGTTGACGTTCTGGATTTTCTCGCTGGCGCTCTCCGGCTTCAACGGTCTGCTCAAGCTGACCGGCGCGACCAACCGCGAGCCGTTCCCGCCGTTTGGTCCATCCACCTTGATCTCGCTAGGCGCGCTGTTGATCTGGGCGGCGATTGTGCTCTTCCGGCGCATGCGCGCGCGCTCCGGCGGCAGTGGCGGCTAAACTGCCCATTCCCAGTTGAAAAATACCGCCGCCCCGTTCTCCATCCGGATAGTTCTGGACGAGCGCGGGGCGGTTGCCTGTAGTACGCGGCCGCCAAAGGATTCGTTCGCATCGGGGGAAAGCGACCGGGGAGGCGTTGAAAGAGGGCAGCTTACTCGCCGCTGCTTGTGGGTGGTGTCTCTTCGGTGTCCAGGGCAGAAAGCCCCAGCATCGTGCGATCGGGATCGGTCGCTTGACCATCCACCAGGGCATCGAGCGCCTGTGCCATGCGTGGATCATTGGCATGCGCCGCCGCTGGCCCATTCTGGGTAATCCAGGCGACCAGTTCGTGCCGCCCCTTGAAAGAGCCGCGCACCTCTTCGAGCGCGAAGCTCCCTGGCAACTTGTATTCACCCGATGCGGATGCCGCGGCCTCCTCTTCCGCCCAGTCATGCGCCTCTGCCGCCAGCACGGATAACACCTCGTCCATGGCTGCGCGCCAGCCTCGCAAGAATGCGTCTCGCTCTTGTTGTGTCGCCATGTTCGTGCGCCCCTTATCTGTGTGGTGAATGGCCATGCGCCGGATCGTCTCGCGTCATCGGCTGGCCATCACGGACTCGAGCCTCCCGTGCCCTCAGGGTAGCAGATTGTGCGCCTTCATGCCAAGACCCCTTCCGCTCTGCCAGAGCACTCGCGCAACCAGTAACCAGCATATCAGGTCTACCGCTTCGCGCTCTTGGGCGTAGAATACAACGAGTGAGGGAAGGAAACACCGCCGATGGATGAGAGCCAAGAGCACCTGCAACACGACGACACCACCGTGCGCATCGAGTGGCGCGGACGCGACATCGCGCTTGTGCCGCCCGCCACGCTCTGGCCGTTGGATGACGCCGCGTTGTATCGGGCGCTCTTTGGGAGCGCGGCTGCCGGGCTGGCATCGGCGCTGCTGCAACGCGACATGCGCGCGCGGATACTACGGGCGCGACCCCTCGACTTTCCCTGGCTCAAAGCGGCGCTGACAGACTGGGATGTCGCCGTCGCCTTCGACGAGCGGCCCGCGCTCCCCTGGCCCGTTCAGGTGACGCTCGCTCCGCGCCCCTATCAGGACGACGCGCTGACCGCGTGGCGCGCTGAGGGCTGCCGTGGCGTGGTCGTGCTGCCAACGGGGAGCGGCAAGACGCTGGTAGGCGCACTGGCAATCGCCGAGGTGGAGCTGGCGACGCTGGTGGTCGTGCCGACGATTGATCTGCTGCGCCAGTGGCAGCGAGCGCTGGCCGAGTCGCTGGGACGCGCGCAAGAAGATATCGGCGTTTATGGCGGCGGCGCGCATGATGTGCGGCCGATTACGATCATCACCTATGAGTCGGCGGCGCTGCATCCTGAATTGCTGCGGCGATTCGGCCTGCTCATTTTCGACGAATGCCACCACCTGCCCGCGCAGACGTATCGCCAGATTGCCGAGGGCGCCGCTACGCCGCTGCGACTCGGACTCAGCGCGACACCCGAACGCGCCGACGACGAGCATCGTGCGCTCGACCGGCTGATTGGGCCGGAGGTCTATCGCCGCGCACCTGAGGAGCTATCCGCCGCCCGCTACCTCGCCAGTTATGACGAGCAGCAATTGATCGTCGCGCTCAGCCCAGAGGACGCCGCCCGCTACGAGCAGGCACGCGCCACCTATCGCGGCTACCTGCGCCAGCGGCACATTCTCATCAACTCGCCCGCCGACTTCCAGCGCAAGGTGCTCTGGGCCAGCGCCCGTGACCCGGAGGCGCGCGCCGCGATGCTGGCCTGGCGCGAGGCGCGTTCGCTGGCGATGAACGCTCCGGCCAAGTTTGCGCTGCTCGAAGAGATATTCGCCCGCCACGCCGCGGAACGGGTGCTCGTGTTCAGCGAATACAACACCCTGGTGGAGCAGGT
This sequence comes from Ktedonobacteria bacterium, assembly GCA_027307065.1. Lineage (GTDB taxonomy): Bacteria > Chloroflexota > Ktedonobacteria > Ktedonobacterales > JADMIN01 > DAHUXT01. The sequence goes on along the minus strand of DAHUXT010000035.1, from coordinate 3,931 downwards.
CAGCCAGCGCTTCTGCATCCCGCAGATTACGCACAAAACAGCCACTGAAGAGCGGCGGCTGATTTTGGAGCGCTTCCGCGAGGGACGCTATAGGCGGCTGGTGACCGGGCGCGTGCTGAACGAAGGCGTCGACATCCCCGACTGTGGTGTTGCCATCATCGTCAGCGGCAGCGCCACCCGCCGCGAGTACATCCAGCGGCTAGGACGGGTGCTGCGTCCCAAAGAGACGCGGGCCACGCTCTACGAACTGGTGACCGGAGACACCACTGAGGAACATATCTCCGACCGTCGGCGCACGCGAATATAAGCAGGAAGATGAAGCGGACGATACAGACAGCGAGAGGATAGCGGGCATGCGGCTGGCGCTGGCGGACATCAAGAAGACTATCTCGCGACGGGGCGGTATCACGCGGCTGACACCCTATCTGCTGCGTCCGGGGGAACTGGCGCGCGAGATCGAGGCGCTGATCGCCCTCTACGAAGCGTGGGTTGATCGCGAGCGGTCGGGCTTTCCGGTGGATCGCGCCGCCGAGTTGATCGGCGACTATCGCCTGGCGCGCTGCCTCAGCACCTGCCTCGCCGAGGAGTACGAGTGGCGCTCGCCGCCGTGGCCGGGAGCCGCCAGCGCAGACGAGGCCGCCGCGCTGTCTGGGCGTGAGATTCACTCGCCAGGGCATCTGCGCCTCGCGCTGTACGACTGGGTGAATGACCACGCTGGAGGCTCCCTGAGCGCCGCCATACGCGAATCCGCGTTGGATGCCTGCGCCGCCGATCTGGGGCTGCGACGCGCTATGCTCGATACGTTGCTGGCGCTGGATGGCGACGCGCAAACGGTGCTCCATCGTATCGGGGAGACTATCCCCACGGCGGACACGCTCGCCCGTCGCTACAATCAGCGTGCGTTCGAGTCGCTGCTCGCCAACGCTGGCAGCGTCGAGTTTGTCGTCCCGCACGACATCGGCCAGGCGGCGGGTGAGCCGTTGGGCACGGTCGTCAAGCGGCTCTGTTTTCTGGCGCGCACGATGGGTGTCCACTACGATCTCACCTTCGCCGACGACGGCACACCGGATGATGCCCTGCCCGACGCACAGCCACAGGCACAACTGGCGGAGAAACGCGCTCCCTACGCTACCAACGCCGCCAGCGATACAGACTCCCTTGGCGATGACGCGACCGGGACACTGGAGGCTACCGGGCGGCCAATTCGCGTCCTGCTCTACGGCCCGCAAGAGATCAGCGCCGCGCCCGCCGCCTACGGTGAACGCCTTGCCAGGCTTTGCCGCGCTTTGCTTGGGTACCGGCGCGCTCCCGAACGGGCGAGCAGACGCGCCACCCTGGCTGGCAGTGGCTTGCACGGCGTGGCACAGGTGTATCTGCATGGACGCCCGCTGCCCTTCGCGCTGGATGACCGGTTGCTCAAGCTGCTTGGCGCCGGAACGGATGCGGCACAGCCCGATGCGGCGGGGATCGCCGAGACAAAGGCGACCTACGACAGTGGGTTGGAGGCACGGTTCGCCAGTGAGTTCGCCGCGCTGGAACGCGACGACGCTGCCCACGGCTGGCGGCTGGAACGCGAACCGGAGCCGCTGCTGGTGGGCGAGACCATTCTCGTGCCCGACTTTGCGCTCATTCGTGGCATGCGGCGCGTCTACCTGGAAATCGCGGGCTACTGGCGGCCCGGCTATCGTGAGCGCAAGGCGCGCAAGCTCTCGGCGCTGCGTGGGCGAGTGACGCTGGCGATTGCCGCGCCCGAGACGGCACGGGGCGAGTTGGGCATCTTCGCGGGCGTATTCCCGCTGCTCTGGTATGCCCGCGACCACATCCGCGCCCATGAGCTGATTGCCCTGCTCGACCGAACCTACGACGATTCCGCCCAGCGGCTGGCCTCGCTCGATCTGCTCCAGATCAGCGACGAGGTGGCCGCGCGCGGACGCATCCCGCCACGCGAGAGCTACGCGCTGCTCCACAGCTATACCCGCGCCGAGCTCGATACCGCGTTGCGGGCGCTGTCTGGGGATGCCAGCAACGGCGACCGCCGAGCGCTAGTCTGGCTCGACGGGCTGGGGCTGTGCGATGCCGCGTGGCTGGCGGAGATCGTGGCGCGCGCCCATGCGGACGTTGCCAGCGCGCCTGGTGGGCGGTTGCCGCTCTCCGATCTGGCGGGTCACCTGCGCGAGAGCCATCGTCTGCTGGCCGATCTGGACGAGGCGACGGTGGAGGCGTTGGCGCATCGCGCTGGGCTGCGCGTGGCCCGCACGTCCATCTTTGTCGCCGAGGTGATCGCGCCCGACGCGGCGGAACAGTCCGAAGAAGAGCCCGCAAATGCTGAAAGCAACGCGCCTGCCAGCACACGGCCCCATCGCCAACCATCTCGCCCATCGGCGCAACCGCGCCCCCGTGCCCGGCGTAAAGAGCATAGACAGGATGCATCCATCTCGCAACTAGACATCTTTTCGACCGAGGGCGCGGAAGACGAGGGTGGCCCAGGCGCCGCATCCACGCACGAGGCATGATTTCGCCTGAAGGAGGCCCGCTGTGGGTGACGACTGGACTCGATGGCTGCGTGATGCCGCGCCAGACCGGGAAGAGTTGACCGACGAACTGGAGCGCCAGGCCCGCGAGACCATACGCGTGTTTCGTGATTCTATGGGCGATCTGGGCACGCGGGTACGCCAGGTGCTCGGCCGCGCCAACGAACTATGGGATGCCACCAGCGGCATCGATCCGGACGCCACCGGCATCCGCAATCTTGCGCCGGCCAACGAGCTGCGGGCGCGCGCCCTGGCACGCCGCTGGGTCGAGCGTGATTTTCTGGTCGATCCAGAGCTGCCCGATGGCATGCGCACCCGCGCACTCTATGAAACCGCCGTCTGGAAGGTGGAGTTGAGTGAACGCGGCGAGACTCGCGCTCTGGCCGAAGGCTCCTCGCCGTGGACCGGCACACCGCCCCCACCGCCCTCCGCGATTCTGCCGGTGTGGGACTATATCTTCCCCGCGACGCCGGAGATCGCCTCTGGCGAACGCCGCGAACGGCTGGCGGGTAGCGAGATGGCAGGGGCGTGTCTGGTCTGCAATGGCACCGGCCACCGCGACTGCGCTGACTGTAGCGGCAAGGGATTCATCCGCTGCCCCGATTGCCAGGGGAAAGGGCGAATCACCTGCCGCCGCTGCCGTGGCCGTGGGCGCATCGCCGATGCCGCCGCCGAACGCAAGGCGCGCGCTGCCAAGGGCTACTTTCAGGTACAGGCCGAGCGGTTGGCCGTGGACGCCGCCGAGAAGCTGGCCGATTTCTCCGAGCGGCTACGGCAGGACTACGGTGTGCCGCTGCCTCCCTCCGCGCAATGGGCGCCCACTGCGCCAGCATCCGGCGAGACAATCCCGTGCCCCGACTGCATCGACGGCACCATCGCCTGTTCGTGCAAGACGGGCAAGCGCGTCTGCGCCACCTGCAGGGGCAGCGGCTACTCTGCCTGCACCGCGTGCGATGGCTCGGCGCGGGTCATCCGCTACCGCGAGGTCGTGCGCCGATTCGATACGCGCACGATTGTCCGCACGGTGATGCCGGCGAAAGCGGAGGAGGCTGGCTGGCTGACGAGCGCGATGATCAAGCGCGCCAATGAAGAAACCGCCTGGGAGGGCGCGCTGACTGATGTGGTGGGCGAAGCGCCGCTGGGCGTGCCCGCTGGCGTCTGGGCGGTGGCGCGGGCGCTGGTGAACGGCGGCAATGGCGACCGCGACAATGGACAATCCATCGTGGCACAGGCCGACGATCTGGATCGCCATGTCATCGGCCGCCGCCTGCGGCTGACCTCCGTTCCGGTGACGCATGTCGAATATACCTTTGATGGGCGCAACTTCGACTTCACCTCGGTCGGCTCTGGTGGCGCCGAGCGTTTCTGGGCCGATGAGTTCCCGGCGCGCTGGACCCGTA
>DAHUXT010000359.1:2728-3324 GCA_027307065.1 Ktedonobacteria bacterium | reverse complement strand
GATGGCGAGGCGACCACGTGGTTTGCCCCAGCGCCTGTCTTGGCGAGGATGCTCAGTTGCGACTCCGCCACGACGACATCAGCCAGGAACAGGGCAAAGAGCAGACGGCGCAGTGCCAGCAGCCAGTCGGTTTGGCGTATGCGTATGCCGAGGTCATCAGTGATTTTCGGACGAGCCTCCGCCTCCACACGCCCCATGTCGCTGCCGTGCCCTCTCTTGCCCTGCACTGCTGGCGGTTCTGCCCGTGTCGCCGCTACATTGGCCCGTGCCGAGGTCATAGGCGGCATCATTGGGACGACAATCAGCCATCTGTTGTTCCGTGGGAAGCTGATGCGCCCGCATCTCAATGGTCATCAATGGTCAGGCGCGGTCTCCAACATGACACGCCCGCCTCCCACTGTGTAGACGTAGGCGTGTGACTGAATCGTTTCGGGCAGTGTGGTGGCGTCGGTAATGGTGAGCAGCACCTGATCGAGATCGCTCACCGCATCGAGAAAATCGGCACGGCGGCGGGCATCCAGTTCGCTGAGCACGTCGTCGAGCAAGAGCAGCGGCTGATCGCCGGTTTCCGCCTCAATATACGCCAATTCCGCAAG
>DAHUXT010000359.1:0-2718 GCA_027307065.1 Ktedonobacteria bacterium | reverse complement strand
ACGGTGCGCTGCTGCCCGCGTGAGCCATAGGTCGTCAGGTTGATATCTCCGGCGAAGAAGGCGATGTCGTCGCGATGCGGTCCCAGCACGTTCGCGCCCTGGGCAATCTCGCGCCGCCGCAACTCTACCAGCCGCGCCCGGAACGCCGCCAGCAACTCGTCGTCTGAAACGTCTAATGGACCCGTGTAGGACGGCTCGTAGACCAGGCGCAGCGGCATCTCAGGCAGGTCTTCGTCGCGGGCGAGCACCTCGTAGAGTTGCCTGGCCGTGCCCTCGGCATGGGCGATAAAGCGGGCGCGGGTGCGCATGAGCGGCACGGCGAGCGTGGCAAGCTGTTCATCCCAGAAGGGCAGCGCGTGCGGACTCTCTTCGCCGTCTTTGATGCGCCGGAGCAGGGCGGCTCGCTGCGTGACGATCTTCTGATATTGGCCGAGCGCGCGACAATAGCCCGCGTGCACCTGACAGAGCGTGAGATCGAGGAAGCGCCGCCGCTCGGATGGCGAGCCAGTTACGAGCTCCAGATGGGTCGGCGCAAAGACCACCACGGTCACTTTGCCAAGCAGATCCATGGCCCGGCGCGGCGTGCCGTTGACGCGGATGCGCTTGCGAAACGGCACGACGGGCAGCGGCGGGCCGCCACTCGACTCGCGGGCAAGGGCGCTGGCGGGCGCCTCGATGCCACTATCGGCGACGATAATCTCAATATCGAGCGTATCTTTGCGGCGAGCCACCTCGGCCTCTACCCGCGCAAAATGACCCGCTGCTCCCCAGCGCACCGTCTCGCGTTCGCTGTTGGTGCGGAATGAGCGGCTCGTGGCGATCAGGCTGATGGCCTCCAGCAGATTCGACTTGCCCTGGGCGTTGCGCCCACGGAATACCACCAGGCCACGCGGCAGCGAGAGATCCAGTTCGCGGTAGTTACGAAAGTCGGTGAGTCGAAGGCGCTCGATGTGCATGGCATCCTCCCTGAGCGCCGGAAATACGGCGATATGGCGAACGGACACCGAAGATCGCAGCCCGCTGACCAGAAGCCAGCAGGGCGAATTTTCCGGCATTTTGGCGATGATGAAAGAATTGTCATCAAAATCGTCTGTAACACAGGGCATTCGGCGGGAATCATGAAAGAATTGTCATCAAAAACTGTGGCGACTTTCATGCTCGTGAATGCCCACTCAGGATATACTATCTGTGCGGTCACGAGAAGTCGGGCAGTGGTAGCAGGGTGGTTGTGCGATCCCGCGCAGCATGGTGCGGGGTCGGTGTGAAGATGTGGGCTGGTGGAATCGCACAACGTGGTCGCACACATATCCCTTCGTAGTTGGTGAGAGCCAGGACGAAGGGATATGTGTTTTCCGGTGCTCGTGCTTGTCATCTAGCGTATTGGTTTCATCACTTATGGCAGAGCTGTCTGACGGTCTGCGAAGAGGTCGAGCTACCAATCATTGCACTGCATGAAATGGCCCGCCGGGTATTCGAACTCGACCTCTCCCAGACAGGTGAAGCCCAGCCTTTGGCAGAGCGCGTTCGACGGCTGATTCTCGACCGACGGGAAGGCATGCAGGAAGCGGTGCGCCCCCTCTGACCTTGCCATGGCGATTGCCTGGCTGGTTGCCGCGCTCGCGATACCTCTCCCCTGGAATGCCGGAATCACGCCCCAACCCATCTCAAGGACCTGCTCGCCGTGCCAGGTGCGCTCCCAGTAGCCAACGCTCCCCACCGACTCGCCAGTGGCGTCGAGCACAATCTTGAACATCTTGTCAGTGGTTGAGTTCGCCAGTTGCTCATAGCGAGTCTGGCGGTCGGCAATCTTCGCGGCGCTTTCCGGCCCGCCGAGATGCGCGGTCATTTCCGGCGCATTCAGTTGCTGGAGAAGCGGAAGATCGCCCTTGCCCCACATCTCGATATGGACGGCGTACGCATTGGGCATCTTGTCTGGAGCATTGCTGCTTGTCATCTTCCTGCTCGCCTTTGGGGGGAAAATGCGCACCTGGTGAATGTTGCCAGCAGATCCTGCATCATCTAGGCATCCAGCCGTGTTCGCTACATATTCTTTGGCTTCGCTTCAATCCTGGCAATGACAGCATGGCCCTCTCTCCGTTTGGCGGCGAGCATCTTACCCATTTACGCGCTCAGGATGGGCTGTCGTTCGGCCGCGAGCCGTTCGAGCAGCGCCAGGGCGTACGCTGGCCCCGGCAGCGCGCTGATCTCGTCGCGCACCCGTCCAGCGTGTTGCCGGTAGGTCGGATCAGCCAGCATCGCCGCAACGTCTGTGCGTGCCATCGTCGCGGTGATAGCATGGTCGCCAATCGTTTCCCCCACGCCTAGCGCGGCGCAGCGTTCGGCATTCAGCGGCTGATCGGCGTTCAGTGGAATGATAGCCAGCGGCACACCATGCGCCAGCGCGCCCATCACGCTCCCCGAGCCGCCATGCGAGACCGCGAGGTCACACAGGGGCAGTAGCAGCGCCTGCGGGATGTAGCGCTCGATGTGGACGTTAGCGGGCTGGTCGCCAAAGTCGGCGGGATCGAGCCGTCGCCCGACGGTGACGATCAGGTTGATAGGGAGGGCGCGCAGACCAGTGATGACCTGTGTGAAGACATCGCGCAGACTGCTGCCATACGCGGTGCCGAGCGAGAAGTAGACGGTCGGCGCGTTGGGCAGGTGATTTGCCCACGGAGGTAGTTGCTCATCGGCTGCAGGCGCGGGCAGCAGCGGTTG
>DAHUXT010000358.1 GCA_027307065.1 Ktedonobacteria bacterium | reverse complement strand
TCTTCCGGCTGCGCGGCGACGGCGAGAACCTGAACACCCGCGCCACCGTCCTGCACGCATTGGGCGATATCGGCGCGTCCGTGGCCGTGGTGATCGGCGCGCTGGTGATTGCGCTGCTCTTTCTCGGATTAGCCGTCGGGCTCTATCTGTTTCTTCCACGCATAAGCGGGCCTGCGCGCGCGACGCAGATACCGACGCCGGGTCAGGTAACGCTGCCACCAACCGCTCCTGCAATCGCGACGGCCATAGCCCGCTAACGAGGAGGCGCACCTGATGACTCTGCCACATCGCCAGAAGCGCGTGTCTGCGCGCCCGCGCCATGCCTCCCCGCGCACATGGATTGCCGGCATCGGCGGCGGTCTGCTGCTGGCCGCGATGCTGGCGCTTGCCGCGTGTGGCGGCGCTACCTATCCAGGGGCGCAGCCGTCGCCTACCACGACCACGTCCGCCTATGCCTACCTCTATTCGCGCATCGACTATCCGCTGGAACTGGCCGTCAATGCGGGCAGCACCGTGACGCTGACACTCTCTCCGCACCAGAATCTGCTGACCGCGACACCCAGTGCTGGATCTGGTGTTGGCACCGTCGGCGAGCCGATACCGTTGCCGACCCGCCTGCAAGACTACAACGACATCGGCGCGTCGGTCGACACCGACTCGGCGGGCAATAGTCCCGTCGTCTGGCAGCTCACCAGCGCGCAACGTCAGTCGCTGCTGACGCCGACGAGTCCCGGAACACTACGCCGATACCTCGACGATGTCGCCTTCCGCTGGCATGTGGAGGCGGTTGCGCCGGGGCAAAACCTGGTCCGGATCATCCTTCATCTCTATTACATCTATCTGGATGGCAGCGAGCATGACGGCACGATCCAGGTATCCGCCTCGCCCATGCCGATTGTCGCCAGTCAGCCGACCTTTATCGACACGACACTGCCACAGATACGTCTCCCCTTGGCCGGACTGAGCGGGCTGGCAGGCCTGCTGGGCGTGCTCCGCTTCTTCTGGGATCTGTTCCAGAACGCGAAAGATGCGAAAGAGACGGCGCAGAGTGCCGTCAGGGCGGCAGCAGCCATCCACACGCGGGTCAATCAGCGGCGGCAACCGTGACGCGTGCCGGAACATAGTGCGATGATAGTCGCCGAGCGTCTCATCATGCCCGCCAACGAGCGAATAGAGTAGCCATATGCCACAACCTATGTCTGACGTTCCGCCCGCAAACAAGTACCTGCGACTCGCCGCTGAGGTCAGCGATGCGCTCGCCTCCGGTCGGCCCGTGGTCGCGCTGGAGTCGACGTTGATCGCGCATGGGCTGCCGCGGCCCACCAACCTCACAGTCGCACGCGAGATGGAGGCAAGGGTACGCGCGGAAGGCGCGGTTCCGGCGACCATCGCGTTGCTCGATGGCCAGATCGTCATCGGGATGAGCGACGCCGAACTGGAGCGGCTGGCTACCACCAGTGAGCCGGTCGCCAAAGCCAGCCGGCGAGGGCTCGCGGTTGCCCTGGCGCAACGGTCATTGGCCGCTACCACTGTATCGGGCACACTGGCATGCGCGGCGCTCGCAAGCATTCGCGTCTTCGCTACTGGCGGCATCGGCGGGGTGCATCGCGGCGCGGCGCAGACGTTCGATATCTCCGCCGATTTGATCGAGCTTGGCCACGCGCCTATCGTCACCGTCTGCGCGGGCATCAAGGCAATTCTCGATCTGCCACTCACCCTCGAATACCTCGAGACACAGGGAATACCCGTTATCGGCGTCCAAACGGACGAGTTGCCCGCGTTCTACTGTCGTGGCAGCGGATTGCGCGTGCCCTTCCGCGCCGAGACACCCGCCGATATCGCCGCGATTGCGCGTGCCCAGTGGCAGAGTGGACTCGGCGGCGGTCTGCTCGTCACCTGCCCCATTCCGGCGGGCGACGCGATGCCCGACAGCGTCTTTGCCGATGCATTGGCCCAGGCCGAACGCGATGCCGCCGAAGCGCGTCTGAGTGGTCCCGCGATCACCCCCTATCTGCTCGCACGCATTGGCGCGCTGACAGATGGCACGAGCATCGCGGCGAATCGGGCGCTGCTGCTCAACAACGCCACCTGGGCGGCGCGGGTCGCCGTCGCGCTGCAGACCGGATAAACGCTGGGTCGGCGGCGGACTGCCGCTCTCGGTATGGAATGGTACTAGCCGCATTGTGTAGTCACATTATTCCTATGTACCACGATGTATTCCACAGAAGAGCTTCCAGGGTACCGTTAGCTTGTTGTATTTGGTGATAGGTGAAGGTGTATACTCGCGCCAGGCATTCGGCTTTCATGCGAACCACTAGGAGGATAGATCAGGGATGACACCGGAGTTGCCAACAAATGAAATTGAGCGCACAGACCCAGCGCGCGCGGGCGATCTTGGCAGCATTCGAGATACCGGCACGCCACCCGCTCTGCCCCGCGACAGGCGCACCGCGCCCTTGCGATCTAGTGGCAAGCATCCGCTACCAAGCCCCTGGCCGCAGCGCACACCATCGCAACCGCTCGTCCAGCCGCTTGTAGAGGGGCAAGCGCCAACCAGCACAAGTATGACAGTGTACGATGCGCCACTCGTGCCCAGCGTGACGCCAGAGCACTGGCTGCCAGAACCAGACTACTGGCTGGCGGACCACCAGCGCATACCCCGTCCGCCGACGCGCCCGATCACACGGCCAACGCGATTTCGCAGAGTCTCGCGGGCGCGCAGCAGTGCCATCGTGCTCTTCATCCTGCTTGCTCTGCTCGTGTTGGGCGCTGGCATGGTAGAGGCGGGACATCTCAGCTATCAGCTGTTCAACTCGCCAATCACACTGCCGTCGCTGCTGCCAACACATGCCACCCCGACGCTCCCGGCGAAGAAACCGTAGCCATTGGGGCTGCCCCGCATCTCCTAGTCCGTTACGCGCCACAGCGGACAGCGGCAGCCTGCATGATATACTGGATACACTGGCGGCGGGCAATATCGGCAGAGGCGCCAAAGAGAATGGCAGCAGCTATGGGCATCGGCAAAATCGTCGGCTCGGAATCGCATGTGCGCTATACCTGTCAGATATTTGGCCCCGGCGAGGTCGCCACGCCGCCTGACCCTTCCACCTTTGCATTCGGCTGCTTCGTGCGCATGCCGCTGCGTGCCACGCTCGCAAGCGATGTCGCCACCCTGGAGCCGCATCCCAGCGCAGGCCTCCGCAGCGATTCGCTCGCGCCAGCAGAGGCGCAGACAGCCTGGGCGGTTGGATTCATCTACGACACCATTCTGGTCAATCCCGCCTTTGGCACACTGGGGCCGCGCCTCTCCAACGATGAGCAGCTT
>DAHUXT010000357.1 GCA_027307065.1 Ktedonobacteria bacterium | reverse complement strand
CAAAAGGGCAGGATATACCAGCAAATGATCTTTGGATTGCCGCGATATGCATTCAGTATGGTTTGACGCTTGCCGCACGCGATGCGCATTTTGATTGGATTGATGGGCTAAGCGTTGAACAGTGGTGACAACGATCCATCTATTGGCAGACCAATATATCGCTGGTAGCCGGTGGCTGGATGCCAAAATATCCCCTCCCCGAGCAGCATCGAGGAGGGGACGTGTGGTTACGGCGTCGCGTGCATCTACTTCGGCAGCAGACCCTGCGACTGGAGCCATGCCTTGGCGACTGCTAACGGCTTCTGGTGATCGATACTGACCTGCTTGATCAGCTTGACTATCTCGTCGGTCGTCAGCTTGGAGGCCAGCGCGTTGAGCGTCGTCTTGATGGCAGGCGACTTCGCCAGCAATTGGTCGCGCACGACCGGCGCTGGATTGTACACGGGGAAGACGTTCTTCGTGTCTTTGAGCACCACGAAGTTGTTGGTGACGATGTTTGGATCGGTGGTGTAGCAGACATTGAGGTCGGCGTCGCCCTTGGTGACCGCGCCGAACGAAAGCTGCTCGCTGATCTTCTTGACTGACTTGAAGTGGATGCCGTAGCCATTCTCGACAGGATGCTCGGCAGCGTCTACGCCGTCATCTTGCGTCGCCAGCACCAGTTGACTCGCTACCGGCGTCAGATCACTCAGCGAAGCGAGATGGAATTTCGCCGCGTTCGCCTGCGAGGTGCAGATGCCGTAGCTGTCGTTCAGCCCATAGGCGGCGTCGAGCCACGTCAGATGGAACGTACTCTCATAATAACTGGAGACCGACTGATACGCCTGGTGCGGATCCGCTGTCTGGGGCAACTTATAGACCGTGAGTGATGTGCCCGTGAACTCCGGATAGATATCAATCGCGCCGCTCTTGATGGCGGCGTCGAGCACTGGAGTCTGGCCGAGCGGAATCTTCTGAGTGACGGTGTAGCCCTGATTTTCGAGCAATAACGCGTACATAGAGCCAAGAAGCTGACTGTCGGCGTCGATTTTGCTGCCAACGATCACCGTAACGCCGCTTCCCGGCTTGCCACTAGTGCTGGTTGTGGTGCCACATCCCGCGATGGCCACCAGGGCCAGCAACAGAGCGCCCAACGCTCTGTAATACCTGCGTGCAAAAGTCATAGTGTTCGGCGCAGTACGTCTCGGCCATTCATGGCGGGAAGAAATGCGCCTTCTCCTTTCGTGTGGTAGGCTGGTTGTGTGCTTAGGCACTCTCTATGGAGAGAGCAAACGGTTTGCACACGGTACCTTCCCAACTGGATATTCGGGGTTCCCGGCAGAAACGCTGCCGGGGTAAAATATCCAACGTCAGTATCTCTTGGTACTGTACCCGCGACAGGGCTAGTCTCTGTCGGGCCGCGGTCAATAGGCCAGACGCGGACACCCTTCGGGGTGAACTGCAAGCTCCCGGCTTCAGCCGGGGTAGTTGACGAGTCTCCTCCTTATTTCAAGAACATCTCGCTATCGCGGCATCACAACAGACTGCCCCTCTGCCAGGGATGCAACGAACTCCAGTCGCTACATCCATCGGGGGAAGCCGCCCCTCACGCTCATGGCAGCCTCCCTCGTCCTTTTATTTCTATCCGCTCGTCGGCACAACGGTTGTGTCAGATAAGACAGAGCGGTGAGCGCGCATCATCAGGACGGCTCTACGCCGCCACATTTTCGCTGGCGCGGACGCCAGCTGGGGTGAGCACACGTTGCAGGACCGAAAAGAGCGCTTCGGTCAGCAGCGCCAGGACGATGATACCCAGCGCTCCCGCGGTCGCCTGCACGTAATCGAGAATGTTCACCCCTGCAAGAATGTATTCGCCGAATCCTCCAGCACCAATCAGCGCCGCGATGGGTGTCGTCGCCACAATCTGCAGCGCGGCGATACGTACTCCGGCGGCCAGAATTGGCAGCACCAGCGGTGTCTCTACCCGCTGTAGAATCTGCCAACGCGTCATGCCCATCCCTTTCGCGGCATCGATGGCTGCCGGATCGATTCCTTGCAGTCCCGCAATGGTATTGAGCAGAATAGGCGGAATACCAAGTAGCGTCAGCGCGATGGCCGAAGGCGTAAAGCCAATGCCAAATATAGGAACCATCACCGCCAGAAACACCAGTGATGGAATGGCGCGCGCGAGGCCACTCAGGTTGGCACTGAGGAACGCCGCGATAGGCCGGCGCGCTGTCAGTATCCCCAGCGGCAGCGCGATCACGAATGAGAATACGATTGGGTAGACACTCAACTGAATCGTCGTCCACAGGTGCGCACTAGAGCCGTTCGCCGGATTCCGGATGAAGTTCCAGACATCTCCAAGCAGATTGGAGGCCCCTGCGAGAACTGTCGCGAAGAACATGGATGGCCCTCCTTTCAGGCAGCACTCGCGAGGCTCACGCCCTGGCCGCGTGAGAGCAGCCTCTGGACGCCCAGCAGCAGCAGATCGGCGGTGAGGGCAAGCGCGGTAATCAGAATCGCCCCAGCGATCACCTCGTCGTTATAGGCGAAGGTCTGGCCCTGAAAGACCAGTGTGCCGAGATCAGGCACGCCGACAATCTGCGAGATCGAGGCGATGCCAATAGTTGTCACCACCACGACCCGAAGGCCCGCGATCATCACCGGCAGCGCCAGCGGCAGCACCACCTTCGTCTGAACCTGCACAGTATTCATGCCCATCGCCCGGCCGACCTCGATCAGTTCTGGGTCGACCGCGCGGATGGCCGCGACGATATTGCGAATCAGCACGATCTGCGTATAGGCGACCAGCGGAATGATGACGGTGAGTGATGTCAGTTTGGTGAGCGGAAGGAGTAGCACCATCGCCGCGACACTGGGAATGGTGTAGAGAATGCTGGCAGTCGTGGTGACCGGCACATAGAGCGGGCGCACACGCGCCACCAGCAGCGAAATCGGAAATGCGATCAGCAACCCAAGCCCCACGCTAATGAGCGTGATGGACATATGGGCAAGAAACAGGTTGGGTATGCTGTTTGGGTCGGTGAGATCCCAGTTGGTTGGATCGAGCAAAAATTGCATGCGCACGACTTTCTTGCCGGGGCAGGTGGCAACGCCCTTTTTCCTGCCCTTATCCTTGCGTCCCAGCCGCGACGCCTTCTGATGATGAGCGGACGGCGCGATAAATGCCGTTGAGCGAGATCTGCCCAGATACCGTACCGTTATCGGTGACAAGCGCCGCATCCGCATTCGTCCTGAGCAACAGCAGCAGCGCCGTGAGTAACGTGGCATCCTTGGGCAGCGTCTCGCCCGTGAGCGGGAGCGCACCCGGGCCGCCTTGTGGCTCAA
>DAHUXT010000356.1 GCA_027307065.1 Ktedonobacteria bacterium | reverse complement strand
GCCCGCGTTGTAGGTCGCCGTTCGCTGACGGATTTCTCCTACCGGCTGACACCGGGTCCACTGTTCGGCTAATACCCCGCCATTCGGCGGCTTCGTGCGCCAAGATATCCTCCGCGAGATGGAATGCCGCGTTGGCCGTTGGCACGCCGCAGCAGATCGCGCATTGCGGAAAGACTACCTGTTGGCCATGTAGGCCGCAAGGAACTCCAGGTAGCGCGCGTCGGGGATCATCTCCGCCAGAAATCAGCCATCGGCGGGCAATGCGCCATCGCGGGGAAAATAGCCAGCGCCCCGACCGGCGCTATCAGCCAATCAGGGCGCTGGTTCCGTGCAAGGCCATCCTTACACGCAGTGGATAGCACCTGCTGTCATGCCATGACCTCGTCGCGTCGCATGTCGTCGCCCCGAGCGCTTTCAGGAACAGCGGTTGGCACAATCAGCAGAGGTATCCTGGTCTTGCGCGCGACCGCCATGGTGACGCTGCCAAATACCAGTCGCGCTAGGCCAGTGCGTCCGTGTGTGCTCATGACCAGAATGCTGCCTGGTTTCGTCTCGGTGAGCGCCAGAATTGCCTCCGCCGGGACGCCGCGGTGAAGCTCCGTCTGTACCGCGACATTCTCGGAGCTTTGGAGCTGCTCACGGTGCGTGCTCAGATACTCGCGGGACTCACGCACCTCCGAGTCATACGTATCGCGCACCAGCGGATAGGTCTCGGGGCCAGCGGCTACGATCTGCACCGGCGGAATCACACGGAGCAGCATCAGCGGGCGATCATAGCGACGGGCCATGCGTAGCGCCATTGGGATCGCTTTCTCGGCGAGCGGGCTGCCATCCAGCGGCACGATAACTTGGGCGCCGCCAAAGTCGAGCAATTTGGGAGCCTCGTGTGCCTCAGCGGTAGGAACGACCAGCACGGGAGCCGCCGTGCGCGCCAGCACATTGGCGGTGACGCTCGGATGTCGCAACCCCTCCACCAGGCCGCGTGGCTCAGGGGCGAGGACGATCAGGTCGACCTTATCCAGGTCGGCAGCCGATGCGATCGCGGGCGCGGCCTTGCCAAACTCGGTGACGACGTGCGCCTGGATTCCGGCGCCACGCAGATTACCGGCAATGGCCTCCATTCGGTTATCGATAGAGATTTCACCCATTACCGAGGCGCTGGTAGGCTCCACATGTAACAGGAATACCTGCGCGTCATGGGTGAGCGCCAATTCGCGCGCGAACGGAATCGCCTCTTCTGCCCGTGATGTGCCGTCTAGCGGCACCAGAATGCGCTTGAACATCGTACGACTCCTTCTCTATCACCGAATTGGCCGATGCCTTGACGCCACGCAACGACGAGCGCTGGTTCAGGGATTCTCCTGCCCGCGCGTCATCCCTGGCTCGATTACTACGACACCGTCGAATTGCTGGACGCGCCCACAAGACGACCGCACGAGCCTAAGCCCCATGGCTCTGTTGCCAGTTGACTGACGCATCCGTCACTGGCAGCAATGGCGGTGACGGTGGCCGGTCCGCACTTTCAGCATACTGGCGCGACATCACAATTCACTCACGATGGCGCGCGCGAGGGGTCACAAATCCATCACACTCCGAATCGGCCGGCGTGTGATGGTTCACGTATGAGGGGTTGGCGCGTGGATTAACGCCTGTTTGCATCGCTCGCGTTCCAGCGCCAGTTGCTGATGGAGGGAAGATCCTCAAGGTGGTCGCGCGAGTATTGCACCGCATGAGCAATCAACTTTTCCAGTTCAGCGCGCAATGCATGGGCCTGGGCGCCTGCGACGCTGGTGCGGCGGATCGCCTCCATCGCCAGGTGGTAGCGGCTCATGCCATTGAGCACCACCATATCGAATGGGGTGGTTGTGGTGCCCTGCTCGGTGAAGCCGCGCACATGGAAGCGCTCGGGGTTGGTGCGCCCGTGGAGTAACTGATGGACGGCGCGCTGGTAGCCGTGGAACGCGAAGATGACCGGTTTCGCCTTGGTGAATAACTCGACAAAGCGTTGCTCGCTCATGCCGTGAGGATGCTGGTCAGGCGGGAAGAGCGTCATCAGGTCCACGATGTTGACGACCCGCGTTTTGAGCCGTGGTACATGCCGTCGCAGCCACTCCGCGGCAGCCAGCGTCTCTAGTGTTGGCACGTCGCCTGCACACGCCAGCACCACATCCGCGTCGCCAGCCTCCGCATCTGCCGAAGCGACTTCGGTTCCGGCCCAGCGCCAGGTTGAGGCGCCCAGCGCGCAATGTTCCGCCGCCTCTTCCATGGTCAGGTATTGCAGGTGTTGCTGTTTGTCAATGACGATCAGGTTGACATAGCTGCGGCTGCGCAGACAATGGTCGCCGACGGAGAGCAGGCAGTTGGCATCTGGCGGCAGATAGATGCGGGCGACGCTGCCACGTTTGGAGAGAATGACGTCGATCAGGCCCGGCCCCTGATGGCTGAACCCATTGTGATCGTTGCGCCAGCACGTGGACGTTAGCAGCACATTGAGCGAGGGGACCGGAGCGCGCCAGGGCAGACGCAGACTCTCTTCCAGCCACTTGGTATGCTGTACCGTCATCGAGGCGGAGACCATCGCGAAGGCCTCATACGTGACGAAGATGCCGTGACGCCCGGTGAGCGTGTAGCCTTCGAGCCAGCCCTCACAGAGATGTTCGCTCAGCACCTCCATCACGCGGCCATCAGGTGAGAGGTGATCGTCAATCGCCAGCGTCGGCCCCACATAGCAGCGATTCTCGACCTCGAAGACTGCGCCAAGCCGGTTCGAGTTGGTTTCGTCGGGACAGAAGAAGCGGAAATCAGCCTCAGATGCGTTATCCACGAAGATGTCGCGCAGCCAGGCGCCGAACGGACGCGTGTTCTCGTAGGCCTCGTTGCCTGGTTTCGACACGGGCCGCGCATAGGGCTGCAACGGACGCAACGTGAGATCCCTGGTGAGTCTGCCGCCGTTGGCGTGGGGATTGGCGCCCATGCGACGGTTGTCTTTGGGTGCGAGTTCTGCCAGCTCCGCGTGTAGGCGGCCATGCTCGTCGAAGAGGCGCTCCGGTTCGTAGCTGCGCATCCAGGCTTCGAGTTGCGCGAGATGCTCAGGATCCGATTTCACCTCCGCCAGCGGCACCTGATGCGCCCGAAACGTGCCTTCCACTGGCTTGCCGTCCACCACCTTTGGGCCGGTCCAGCCTTTGGGTGTGCGCAAGACGATGGCGGGCCAGTGTGCCAGTCTGCCATGTTCGCCGCGATGGTCGTCGGAGCTCATCTGCGCTCCGGCGCGGGCGCGCGTCTGAATCTGGCGAATTCGCGCGTAGCAGTCGTCCAGGGTCGCGGCGAA
>DAHUXT010000355.1 GCA_027307065.1 Ktedonobacteria bacterium | reverse complement strand
GCGTGTTTGCGCAGGACTTTCTGGCGCGTAGATCCAGCCACGACGAATCTGAGCCATCTCATTCCGTCTTGCTGATGGTGAACCTGCGATAATGCGCTCGCGAGTGAGACGTGTTCGAAATGTTATCCCGTAATGTAATAGTGAGGGTTGGTGCTGTGCGGAACCGGGCAGTATTGAATTTGGCGGTCGAACGCCACGCGGGAAGAAGCCGCTGGTTAGGCGGAGGCGCGGCGCTGGGCCTCCTGCTGTTGTTGGCGTTGGCGCTTAGCGGGTGCGGACCCTTCGGCGGCGGCAGCGGGCCGTTGGCGTCGAGCGGCAGCAACCAGTCGCTTTCGTCGCTCTCGTGGTGTGACCGCCCCCTGATCACCTTTCAGGATGACAGCACCACCTCGCAGAACATGCTGACAAGCTGGAGCGCGGTGAAGGATCAGCTCGGGTTTACGCCCTATCTGCCAGAGACACTGCCACAGGGCTCATGCCTGGCGCTGGCGGGCGGCTCGATTCACAATCCGATCTACGTCGGGCAGTTCAGCATCACCTATGTGCTGCCGAAGATCGGCCCGGTCAGCTTCTCCGAGGCGCCGCTGCACGAGGGCCTGAGCAACAAGACCCAGTGTATCCAGAGCACGCAGGACAACAAGACGACGATCTGCGTCGGCGCAATTGCCAACACCAGCATCACCATTGCCTCGCGCCAGTCCGCGACGGATATTCAGTCGATGTTCGGTGATCTCAAGCCCGATGTCGAGTGGGTGCCAGCCAATAGCTCATCGTCGGCGGCAACACCCACCGCCACTAAATAACGCGCGCCTCTCGCGACCACAGCAGACAATCGCATACAATAGCGTGGACGGCCTGAATGTTGGTCGTCCACCGTTGTTTTCCGGGGCGAGCGGCCGCCGATGGCGAGTACCTGTGGTCCCGCTGCCACAAGACACATCCGCTTTCAACAGAATGAGGTAACCCTGCCATGTCCGATGCATCGTCCGACCTGCTCAGGCTGGCTGCCGAGCGCGCCATTCGTTATCGTGAGGATATTGGCGAGCGGCGCGTTGCCCCATTGCCTGCGGCGGTCGAGCAACTCTCCACGCTGGGTGGCCCGCTTCCAGAAACGCCCCAGCCGCCCGCTGACATCCTCGCGCTGTTGGATGAGATTGGATCCCCTGCGACCGTAGCCACGGCAGGTGGACGCTACTTCGGCTTCGTCACTGGCAGTTCATTGCCTGTCACTGTCGCGGCCAACTGGCTCGCCGCCGCGTGGGATCAGAACGCCGCGCTGTATGTGATGTCTCCCGCCGCCGCTGAGGTCGAGCGGATCGCGCTCGGCTGGCTCCTCGATATCCTCGGCCTGCCAGCGGAGGCGGGCGGCGCTTTCGTCACCGGCGCAACCATGGCGAACTTCACCGCGCTGGCGGCGGCGCGCCATGCGGTGCTGGAACGTGTTGGCTGGGATGTCGAAGGCGATGGCCTTTTTGGCGCGCCACCGATTACCGTGGTGGTAGGCGCCGAAGCCCACACAACCCTGCACAAGGCGCTCGCGCTGCTGGGGATGGGCCGCAATCGTGTCATCACCGTTCCGGTGGATGGCCAGGGGCGCATGCGGAGCGACGCGCTGCCGGAGATCAGCGGCCCGGCGATTGTCTGCATCCAGGCGGGCAACGTCAACACCGGAGCGTTCGATCCCGCAGGCGAGATTGTGACGTGGGCGCACGACAGCGGCGCATGGGTACACGTGGATGGCGCGTTTGGCCTCTGGGCGACAGCGGCTCCAGCGCGGGCGTCGCAGATGGCTGGCTTCGACGGGGCTGACTCCTGGGCGACCGACGCGCACAAATGGCTCAATGTGCCATACGACAGCGGCCTCGCATTCGTGCGTGACGCCGATATGCTGCGCCAGTCGATGACTGCCACCGCCGCGTATCTGCTCACCTCCGCTCAGCGCGACTCGATGCACTCTACGCCGGAATCGTCGCGGCGCGCCCGTGGCGTCGAGATCTGGGCAGTGTTGCGCGCGCTGGGACGTGCGGGCGTGGCCGACCTGGTCGAGCGCTGTTGCCGCCATGCGACGCGATTTTCCGAGGGGCTGCGCGCCGCGGGTTACGACGTCCTCAATGAGGTCACGCTGAATCAGGTGCTGGTTGCCTTTGGCGATGACGACACCACACGCCGTGTCATGGCGGCCGTGCAAGACGATGGCACGTGCTGGTGTGGCGGCACCGCCTGGCAGGGGCGCGTCGCGATGCGCATCAGCGTCTCCTCCTGGGCCACCACCGAAGACGATGTTGAGCGCAGTCTCGCGGCCATCATTCGCCTCGCAGGTGAGCAGTAGAGGGCTCGTCGCGTAGATGCCGAGTAATTCACTCTATCTCTTGATGTCGAGTTGCAGACGGTTCCTGGCCGTAGCTCTCAGTCCATTGGCCTGTGGGCTCCGGCCGCTTTGCTCGCGCACCAACTCTAGCTGCTCGCGTGTCTGCTCTCTGCCAGAAGAGGAATTCTAGCGTCGCACGGCGAGAAGTGGTGTTACGCAGGTACGACTCCCTCCAGGTAGGACCAGGAGCCCGTCGGTGGCCAGAATAGCCAATTATGCCATCTATGATGTCTCTTACTCCGCGTTCCCAACTACCTTGAGTCGCATCTGATCACATGCGATCGAAAGGCCAGATGGTGTAGTGTAGGACCGTCACGAAGACACATCGCTGGTCGCCAAGCATGTTATATTACGGTACGTACAGGTCAGACATGAAGCGCATGATTCGGCGGCGATATCCAGACGATCATTCTAGTCGCCACCCACACTGATACGCACATATAAGGATTCGCCATGAGCCACGATCTAAGGGGAACGGATTCTCCGATAGATGTGCCGCTCTTATTGAGGCGAAGTGCGCGAGCAGAGTCTTCAGCGCCCTCAGCGGTCAGGCGAGTGGTGATGCGTTTATACAATGATCGCTTGCTAGCGCTTTATGTCGTGCTAGTGGCGCTTGGGCTCAATCTGTATCAACTGTCTAACCGGAGTATTGCCTTTGATGAGGCGTTCTCGATTGATCTCGCGAGCCAGCAGGTGGATGTCATATTGCGTGCTGGCTGGGGCAACGAGGCGCACATGACCCTCTATTATCTCTTGCTTCATGACTGGCTGCAGATTACCTCATCGCTGGGCATCGCTTCGACAGAAACCGTTGTTCGTCTAATTTCGGCCATCTCGTCCGCAATTGGCGCTGCGACGCTATTTCTGCTGGCGTGGCGCTTCATGGGACGCTGGGTGGCGGTGCTATCGACCACGCTGTATTTATGCAGCTTTGCGCAGTTGCGCTATGCCCAGTTCACCCGCTCGTACGCGCTGCAATTGGCGCTCGGGTGCCTGTCATGGTATGCGCTGGTCTATGCGCTTCCATACACCACTC
>DAHUXT010000354.1 GCA_027307065.1 Ktedonobacteria bacterium | reverse complement strand
TTGTTGCCCATGACTCGTGTAGCGCCTGTGGCTGCGAATCAGGCGAATGCCCGTGTGGCTGTGACTGCCCCGAATGCGGCAGCGGCACGGGCTGCTGCTAAGCCCAGGCATCGCGATTTCGAGAAACAACGCGACGCCCCCTCCAGCGCTGGAAGGGGCGTTTGCGTATGGCATACAGTATCTGCCAGGCGGGCTAGGGCGTGGTGACGGGATCGATCTTTGCTGGCAACTGGAAGGTGGCCACGATCTGCGCCACCATCTGATTGTCGGCCAGCGAGGCGGCGCTCATTTTCCCCGTCTTATCGGTCGGAATCGCTGCCAGAAAGGTGTACACGTTGGTCGTGCCAGCGTCATTCGGAACCGCCATTGCGATGGCCCGGCCCGCGCCATTTCTCATAAGCCAAGACGAAGAAACGCCCCCCTGCTGTTTTCGCAGAAGAGCGTTTCCTTGCCGTACTGTGGCGCCTACTGTCTCGCAATGTCTTTGCGCATGAAACGCAGCGTTGCCAGCACAAGCGCAACCACGGCGACCGCTAACACGAGGAGCATATCCCCTAGCGGCAAGCCTTTGACCAGCGGAGTGCCATAATAGTAGAACGGCGACAGATGCATCACCGCACTCGGAAATTTCAACTCCGGCCCGACGAAGGTGATAAAGAACCAGATCACCAGCAAGAAGCTCAACAGGCCGGTATCAATTGCCGTGCGCAGCCAGCCAGAGAGCAGGTAGCCGAGAGCCGCAATCAGCAGTCCCAGCGGAATGATCGAAAGCGACGCGGCGGTCAGGTTGCCACCATCGAGCGCCAGTCCGCTGATTTTGGAGGCCAGCGCCGTCAGCGCCAGCGTCATCACGGCAATGAAGACGGTCGCGGTAGCCAGCGCGCCAAATCGTGCCAGCAAGACGACCAGGCGCGGCTGCGGTGTCGCCAGCACCAACTCTTGCAGCCCATCCTCTTCGTCGGCGGCCCAGTGGCTCGCCTGGGTGACGGCAAAGGCCATCAGCAGCACCGGCAAAAAGGTATACATAAAGCTCAGGAGCGAGGCATTGGTCGTGATATCGCCCCCACCAACCTTGGAAATCAATGACGCCAGAAACGGCGAGCTTTCGTAGAGGGAACGCAGTTGTCGCTCCGTCTGCTCGACGATGAACACCATCCACGCGGCAAATCCGGCGATGACCACCGTCCACCAGAACGTCGGCGTCACGATCTTCGCCAGGTTGCGCGTATAGAGCGAGCGCAACGACCAGTCATTCACTGGCAGCGCCCGTTCTGGGCGCAGCGCCCGTTCTGGCACGGTGAGCCAGCGCGGCAGCGGCACCGTCGCCCCCACATCACGGACCGTGAAGAGCCAGATTGCCGCGCCACTCAGCAGCGCGCTCAATCCCACCATCACCAGCATCGCGACCGGGTCGGTTCCGTAACTTGGAATGAGCGGCTTGCTCAGGTTGTAATAGTAGATCGGAGACAGGCGTGAAATGTTCTCGGTGTTAGGAATGACCCGGTGGAGCATGTCCACGACGACGAAGAGCGCCAGCAGTCCGCCAGTAATGCCCGATGCGATGCGACGCTCCTGGGTGAACTGTGAAACCAGCAGCGCGATGCTGCCGAAGACGCCACAGATAAGCGCGAGATTCAGCCCGAACAACAGCGCGCCACTCAAGCCAAAGTCGGCGCCCACACGCGAGCCACTGGCGGCTGCCAGCAACCCGATCAACAGCGCCATTCCCAGCAGAGCCGTCCACATGGCCGCCAGTTTTTCCAGCGCCACCCGCGCGCGCCCACGTGGCAGCGAAAGCAGCGCGTCCATCGAGCCGCGT
The DNA here is from genome assembly GCA_027307065.1 of Ktedonobacteria bacterium. Classification (GTDB taxonomy): domain Bacteria; phylum Chloroflexota; class Ktedonobacteria; order Ktedonobacterales; family JADMIN01; genus DAHUXT01. Next base: position 1,596 of record DAHUXT010000354.1, on the reverse strand, counting down.
TCCTCTTCGCCCCGTAGCATGCGGCTGCCCGCGAGAATCGGCCAGAGCGCCATCACCAGAATGGTAAAGCCATACTTCCAGGTGGCATAACCCCCAGCGGTATCCACCCGAACCGGTTCGGCGATCCAGGCGAATGAGGCGGCCAGGCTCTTGAGTGTGGCGCGGGCCGCGGGCGTTTGGTCCAGCGTGGAGACAGCGGCGAGCACGGAATACATGAGCAGACCGATGCCCACGCCCCAGCCCAGGATGGCGCTGCGGAAGTCGCGCACCGTGTTGAGATAGATGCTAGTGAACCACATGGCTCACCTCCGAGGGAGCCTTCCCGTCGCCCTCATAGTAGCGCAGGAAGACATCTTCCAGGCTGGGTTCCTGGCTGATCAGGGTCACGATGCGATACTGGGCCGCCGCCTTGATGACGCCGTCAAGCCCGCCGGATACTGCCATGCGCAGGGTATGACCATCACCAACCGTCTCCACATTGTCGACACCGGCCAGCGCCTTGAACGCCTCGACAGGCGCCGCATCGGCGAAGGTGATCGTCACATCGTGGCGCTTGATATCCTTCAGCTCGGTGACCGCACCCACGCGCACCAGGCGCCCTTCGCGGATGATCGCCACGCGCGTGCAGGTCTGTTCCACTTCGCCAAGAATATGTGACGACAGGAAGACTGTACGCCCCTCGGCGCGCACCTCGTTGACCATCCGGTCAAACTCTTGCTGATTGAGAGGGTCGAGACCATTAGTGGGTTCGTCAAGAATCAGCAGTGGAGGACGATGCATGAAGGCCTGTACGATGCCGATTTTGCGCTTGTTGCCGCTGGAATACTGCCGAAACTTGCGGGTGGGATCCAGGCCCAGCCGCTCGATCAACTGCTTGAGGTAGGATTGATCGACGCCGCCACGAAGATGCCCGAAATATTCGAGAATCTGCCCACCGGTCAGGCTGGGATCGAGCGCGAGCTCGCCTGGCAGGTAGCCCACCAGCCGTTTGACATCGGTCGATTGCCCCCAGCAGTCCAGTCCGCCGATGCGAGCGTTCCCCTCGGTGGGCCGCAGTAGTCCCATCAGCGTGCGAATGGTGGTCGTTTTGCCTGCGCCATTTGGTCCGAGAAATCCAAAGACTTCGCCCTCGGCGATGGTGAATGTCACATCGTCGATGCCGCGGCTGGAGCCATAGCGTTTGGTCAGCCCCTGTGTTTCGACCAGTGTGGTCATCGGTTCTATCACTTCTCTCTTTTTGCCCGCTGAAGATCTTTCCAGCGCTCCAGGGTGGCATAGCGATCCGCCAGCGCCAGATCGCAAAATTCAATCATACTGTCCAGATGATCCCGGGCAGTGTTTTCCGACGATTTGATGGCCTCTAAGCCACGCTCGGCCATGCGTCGTAGCGCGAGGGTGCCTTCGATATCGATGAGCAGCGCCCTCTCCCAGGCATCGTGCGTGAACCGGTAGTAGTCGCGCCGGTCGCCGGGATAGGTGTGGTGTTCGATCATGCCGGCCGTGTCGAACTGGCGGACGTTGGTGCTGATCGACGCGCGACTGGCCTTCAGCGTCGAAGCCAGGTCTTCGAGCGACATGGGCTCGTCGACGAGCATC
>DAHUXT010000353.1 GCA_027307065.1 Ktedonobacteria bacterium | reverse complement strand
AAGCCCGCCGACGACCCCCGGGAACAACGGCAACGGCCCGATGCCGCTGTTCGGGCCGGGTTGCGAACGACAGCAACGGGCCAACGCCGCTGCCAGGGGCTATCCGTGACGCAGAAACTCTCCGCCGTGCCGACGGCAAGCCTCCTCGTGATCATGAACCGGGTCGCGGGTGGTGCCGGTGGCTTTCATGCCGTCCAGGAAATTGGCAGCCGCTTGACGCCGCGCTGGCTCGCCATCACCTGCTGCACCGCCAGCGCGGCGTCGGCCTCGCGCAGCAGATCGGCCAGGTTGCCCACGGTTGTCTGGCTGGATGACAGCGTCATGCCGCTCGTCATGCGGTCCCCTCCAGTGGCTTCATGTAGAGCGTGTAGCGCCGGATGATGTGCCCGTGGAAGTGCGCGCTCAGACGGCGCGAGTAGTTGTCTTCGTGCATCAGCGCGTGAATCGCGCGGGAATAGCCCAGGTTGCTGGCGGCCTCCTGCGCGCGGGCGCACAGCAATATGCCCAGACCCTGCTGGGAATATTCCGGCAGTACAGCCATCGTCTTGGCGATGACGGTGTCGATTGCCTCGCCTCGCTGATGCTGGCGCCAGTCTGGCAGGACGAGCAAAAAGCCGACGGCGCGCTCATCGGTTTCGGCGATCTGCACCAATTGGGGATCGATCAGCACCTGTAGTTGGCTATACATTGCCACGAACTCGTCTTCGCTGATCGGGCTGGCGAGCAGACTCTGGGCGAATCCCGCAGCCACGACAGGATAAATGTAGCGCAGTTCCCGCTCGAACTCAGTGTTCACAAGTGGCCGTAGCCGCACTCCCTCCGCCTCCATCAACTGCTCTATCACCGGAACGCGGGGATCCTCGGCGTCGAGGTCGTCCTGAACGGCGGAATAATACTGTGCCATTGCCGCGAATCCATTATCGGTGAAGTGCGCGGGCCAGCTCGCGGGATTATGCGGCTCCAGCAGGAAAGTTGGCTCGTCGCTGCTTTCGGTGACCAGCCGATAGCGATGGTAGGTGCTCCCATCCATCGGGCCAACGGCGAGCGCGCAGCCAGCCAGCCGCAGCCGATCGCAGGCGAGCCGCAGCACGGCTTCCGCAAGCGTGTCGGGGGCCGCGTAGTGTCCGATCAGGCCGACGCGGTCTCCCTGATAGTTGGGCGTTGCATGCCACCAGAGGGAGCAGCGGGCGCGGGCGCCTGTGGCATCCTCCAGCAGCCAGTGCTCGTTGGCCTTGCTCTCCGCCAGCGTATCCGGTTCAAAATGAATCCCGTCTGGCACGGAGAGGAATCGCTCGAACTCGGCTGGTGATTTCGGTTGTATCGCCGTAATCGAACTGTGAGTCGTCATTGGGAATATTCCATCTAGCCCGCGACGCTGGGCCTAGGGTCGCGCTCGTTGTGGCTGGCCCCACGGAATGCAGATAGCACCCAGGATGGCTGCGATCAGCAGCACGCTCACCAGGAGCGCTACCAGATTCGAGTCGAGCAGTGATTCGAGAAAGATGAAGCCTGTCACCGGGATGAGCAGGTTATCCAGTCCCCGCCACGAGATCGCCTCGACCAGTGTCAGCAGCAACGCCAACGTCAGCGCGACACCCGGCACGGCCACATTCGGCGTCGGTCCCGCCAAAGTGAGCGCGCCAGCCGTGCCGAAGAACGCGACGGTGAAGAACGCCAGCGACCCTTCGAGGCTCTTGTATCCGTCGCGGGTGAGATACTTGAGCGATCCAAAGCGGGACCCTACTATCGCCGCCGCGGGGTCGGCCAGCGTCAGCAGCAGCAGGGGCACGATATAGAGCAGTGGGCGGTCATGCGCCAGCACGAACAGCAGGCAGGCGCTCAGCGGGAAATACACCTCGCCGAGCGAGGGCCGTGTGACGCCGTAGAGTACATCGCCCAGGCCATTGCGCAGTCGACGGACATGTTTGAGCGCGAGCAACGATGGCACGGTGATGGCGGTAAGCAGCAGCACGGGCCAGACGTCGCCGAACATCCACGGCAGTGCCAGGGTCGTCAGGCCGCCGCTGAGATGAAAGAGCTTGCGCGACGTTTCGGGCGCGACGTTATAAGCATGCTGATAATAGTGGATGGCAACCATCAGCAGTGACAGGACACTGAGCTCCAGGCACATGCCAAGCCAGGGATTAAGCGGCAGCGGGGTAATCAATGGGCAATCTCCTCGATGAATAGAGCGCTGTAGAAGAATGCTTTGTCTTGCTGGTGCAGGCGCCCGGATAGTTCCGGCATAGGGCGCAGACGCGCCGCCAACTCGTCAAGATAGCCGCGCGGCGCGAGCATATTCCAGTAGAGCAACCGCCCGCCGGGTCGCCCGACTTCGGCCAGTTGCGCCAGCAGTTGGGCGTACTGGTCACGAGAGACATATTCGAAGACATCACTCAGATTAAAGCGATCGACGCTGTGCGGCTCGGCGGTTGACAGATACGCTTCGAGCGACTGCCGCCGCCACTCCAGCCGGTCGAGGTTGGCGCGAATCGCGTCGAAGTTCTCGGGGCGCAGCGCGTAGGGCAGCGCGGTCAGATGCGTGCCCGTCAGAATCCACTGCAGGTAGGGATTCTCCGCCGGGTCGAGCGCAGTCAGGGCGTATTTCGTGCGTTGCAGCAGCCGCTCGGCGACGCTGCCCTCGACGTAGGCGAAGAACTCCGGGTCGCGTCCCAACCGGCCGAGCACCACGCGCGAAAAGAAAAGGCGAAACAGCAGCCGCCAGCGCCAGCTATCCCAACGGTGCGCATAAAATGACTGCCGTTCGTCCAGTGTGCCGCCAGCGAGCAGTTGGGCCACGCGCCCGCGCGGCTCGACCAGTGGCAGCATGCGCTCGCGGAACAGCCGGAAGTAGCGCTCGAACTTCCCCGCGCCACCAATGCCGCCCTGAATCGCGTCTGGCCGCGCATCCCAGAAGCGGCGAACGTCGGCGGAAAGCAACGGCTGGCAGCGGCGGTAGAAATCGTCGCGGCGGCCACTCGGGCGCGACCCCATCAATTCCAACAGTTCGGGATGCTCCAGCACGCGATAGGCGGCCACCCGTAGCTCCAGGCAGGCCAGTTGCGCGTCGCTGACGTCGAGCGCGAGCACATGCTCCGGTGATTGTGCGAGAAGCGCCAGCGTGTTGTCTCCGGCGGAGGCAATCGAGAGGCAGCGGTCGCCCGGCTGCACATCCAGCCCCGCCAGCAGCACATCGGCATCCTCCCAGCACTGGGCATAGCGGATGGTGGAGAAATTGGCGCGGGCCGCGATGGTGGATGACCCCACCCCCAGCCCCTCCCCCACAGGGAGAGGGGAGCCAGAACCACTCCACCCTGTAGATAGCCTGGCGTAACGAGAGACTGTTTCCTTATAGGGGAAGGTGTCCGACTCATCGGGAGAGGGCTGGATGCGCGGATTGAGCCGCCGGTTATTGGGCATGGGTCGT
>DAHUXT010000352.1 GCA_027307065.1 Ktedonobacteria bacterium | reverse complement strand
CCGGCCTGGCGAACTTTCCGAGCCGGATGGAAGGCACATGCTACTGCCTGGATACCTATTCCGCCGGAGATCTCGGCGGCGCGGCCAACGTCAATGTTGTCACCTGCACCCGGCTCAAAGGGCTGGTGGACGGCACGAACGGCCTGCGCTACCACGCCAGCATCCCGCTTTACGCCCAGGAAAAGAAACTCGGCGTGCTGAACGTCGCCAGCTCCGACTGGCGCGAACTCTCGCCTGATGACCTTCGACTGTTGCACACCATCGGCGATCTGCTCAGCATCGCCATCGAGCGGGCACGGCTCTTCGCCCGTAGCACCCAGATGGGCGCGGTCGAGGAGCGCAACCGATTGGCGCGGGAGATTCACGACACATTGGCGCAGGGCATGGCAGGCATCGCGCTCACCCTGGAGTCCGCCGACGCGCTGGCGGAGAACAACTCCGACCCCGAGCAGGTGCGCCAGCGCATCCAGAGCGCGCTCAAACAGACCCGCGCCACCCTCGAAGAAGCCCGCCGGTCCGTACTCGATCTGCGTGCCGCGCCGCTGGAGGGCCGCACCCTGGCTCAGGCTGTGGTCGCGTTGGCGGCTCACCACGGGCCTGACGATCCGCGGATCACTACCGAGATCACCGGAGCAGCGCAACCGCTGCCGGTACGCATCGAGGTCGGCGTCTATCGCATCATCCAGGAGGCGCTTGCCAACGTGCGCCGCCACGCCCACGCCCGCAACGCCAGCGTCCAGCTCGCCATCTCGCCAGCATCGGTCACGGCGGTCATCAGCGACGACGGCAAGGGATTCAATCCGGAGCGCGCCCTACACGGACACTTCGGGCTGCTGGGCATCCGCGAGCGAGCGCGGCTGCTCGGCGGTGTGGCGCAGGTATCAAGCACGCAGCGACGTGGCACGCGCATCGAGGTGCGGATTCCGCTGGAGGAGCACCGATGACTGACCAGATGGCAGAAACGATGCCTGGCACGATGCCTGGGCCAATTCGCATTATCGTCACCGACGATCATCCCGTCGTCCGCGAGGGATTGGTGGCAATTCTCAGCACCCAGCCCGATTTTACGATTGTCGGCGATGCTGCCAGTGGGCCGGCCACGCTCGAACTTGCCCGCGAACTACATCCAGATATCGTGCTGCTCGATCTCGCGATGCCCGAGATGGACGGCGTTGAAACGCTGCGACAGTTGCAGCAGATTGTGCCAGAGACGCGTGTCATCATCTTCACCGCCTTCGACACCGATGAGCGGATTCTGAGTGCCGTTCGCGCGGGGGCACAGGGGTATCTGCTCAAGGGCGCACCACGCAACGACATCTTTCAGGCGATTCGCGTCGTGTTTCGCGGTGGGTCGCTGCTCGAGCCGATGATCGCCCAGAAGCTGCTGCGCCAGGTCAGCCACGAATCCGCCACCGATGTCGCGCTGACACCCCGCGAGCTGGATGTCTTGCGACTGCTGGCGCGCGGCTTGCAAAATAAAGAGATCGCCATCGAGCTGGGCATCACCGGGCGCACGACCAAGTTTCACGTGGGCTCGCTGCTGCGCAAGCTGGGTGCGGGCAATCGCACCGAGGCCGTCGCGATAGCCGCGCAACGCGGGCTGATCCGTCTGCGTCCAGCAGAGTGAGGCACCTGCTATCCTCCGGGTGTCATGCGCCGAAATCATACGGCAGCAACGTTTCCAGCAGCACCCGCAGCGATGCCAGCCCCTCCGCCCCAACGACGCGCGGCTCATCGGCTTCGTTCATATAAAATGATGACCGCCTGGTTGGTGATGAGGCTCATGCCGTCCACGGGGTAGAATCCTGCGGCGGCAATCAGTTGCATCTCATCACGCTCTTCTTGATGGGCGACCGGCGGCGTCAGGCCATGCGGCGCCAGCACGAGCCAGACCCGCTGTTGTCCCATGAGGTAGGTGGCGAGCGTAGGCCCGTCGCTAAACGGTGGCGCGGCGCATGCAGGTAGCTGGTGGTAGCAGATGCGCCGATCCCAATCCCATACTCCCGCGTACATCATCGTGGCGGGATCCAGATCTCGCACGTAGTAACCTACCGTGAACGCGCAGTACGGATTCGGCCAGCAAACCGCGCCGTCTCCCGGCTGCATCCGCGCATCGAGCCACCGGCCCACCGTGCGATAATCCTCGCGTGGCATCGCGTGGTACGCCGAGGGCAGCCCAGCAACCATGACCACGAGCAGCAGCAGCAGCGTGGTCCGCGCCACCACTGGTCCCACCCGCGAGACGGCGACGCCCATCAGCAGCGCGAACGGCGCCACCGTGACAACCAGGTAGCGCCAGTGGAAGAGATGCATCGGCAGCGTGCAGAACAGTATCCAGATGACGGCGAACCAGGCGAACACGGCGAGCGTTGGCGGCGTCAACGGGCGAATCTGCGGCACCGACGAACGATGAGAGCGAAGGATAACCGGCAGCACCGCCAGCAGCAGCAGCGCCAGCATCGGCACAATAACCCACGTGACGCTCGCGAAGAAGTTGTCGTGCACCATCCGAACGAGCCGCCCAGGCGTGAAGGGAAGCACCCAGCCGTTGCCGCCGCCATGAATTGCCGCGTCAATCGCCAACGGTAACACCGCGACGCCGACCGCCAGCGCACTCAACGCAAACGGTCGCACGCTCGCACGGGCACGCACCCTCCAGCGAGCAAACACGGTGACATCCGCGCCGGGAGCTGCCGGAGCCAGCGCCAGCGCAGCCAGCGCCACCGGAAACGCCAGCGCGCAGACCATCGTGTCGATATGCGCGTAGATGGCAAGCGTCAGCAGCACGGCAAAGGCGATCCACCAGCGGCGGCGCGGCGCAATGGCGGTATCGTCGGCTTTTTCGATGGCCACGAGAAAAACGTACCATGCCAGCGACAGCAGCAATACCTGGAACGCGTAGCCGCGGGCTTCCTGTGCCTGGCGCAGCAGCACGGGATTGGTCGCGAAGACGAGCGCGGCGACGAATCCGGCGGCTCGTCCCCACCAGCGGACGCCCATGCGGTAGAGCACCCCAGCGGTCAGGCCAACGGCAACCAGCGAGGGCAGCCGTAATAGAAGCTCGCTATGCCCCAGGCCGAGCGCCGCGAGCACACCAAGCCAGCCATGCAAGATGAGGTAGTAGAGCGTCATCTGGCACTCTTTGCCCCACAGGAAGTGCCACATCACGCTCAGCGGCTGACTGGCAAGTCCGACGGCGAAGAGTTCGTCAAAGTCAAGGCTGGGCTTGTCGGCGTGCCACACGGCGATGGCGAACGCGACGATCACCGCCGCCATGGTAAGCCAGGCATCCCTCTGGAGGCCGCCCGAAACGATCGAGCGCGCCGAACGCCACCATGGGCGACCGTGCCGCCGCTCATTCGCCCGCGCGGGGAAGGATGCGAAACGCTTGCGCAGGACATCGACGACGGTCATGGTACGCTCTTCCTTGCGGCACACGCCAGCTTTT
>DAHUXT010000351.1 GCA_027307065.1 Ktedonobacteria bacterium | reverse complement strand
CCATACCGCGCCCCTTCTCCGTTCGCCCGTCACTGCCAGTATACGTACGCAGTCACTGCAAGGGAAGTGAGATATCGAGAAGTGGGAGCGCATCACCGGACGGAAGTTTGACTGGGAGGCGTACGAGAAGCGTGGCAAGGTGACTGGTGACAACCTGACGAAAGTTTCGTCAGTATCCTCACAGCGAGAAATGGGAAAGCAGCTTGGCGTAAGTGGAGAATCCGTCTGCCTAGCTATGCAAATCTTCCGCTACGCGCCCAAAGAGGCGGAGGCAGTGAAGCAGAAGCAGACAACACAAAGGGGTGGAGCGTAGTGCCCCACCCCGCTGTATTGTTGCGTGGTTGAATGGCTCAGCCGACATGCACCGGTTGTGCCGGTTCGACAGCCTGTTCTGGTAGACTCTCCTGCAATCGTTCAAGGGTACGTATGGGTGCTGTCCACTTGACGACCGCGGCGGCCCACGTCAGTCCGCCGCCAAAGGCCACCATGCCGAGGTGCGCGCCAGGATAGACACGTCCCTGATCGATCGCCTCGCAGAGCGCAATCGGAATCGCGGCGGCGGAGGTGTTGCCGTACTTCTCGATATTGACAAAGACCTTCTCTGAGGGCAGATTGAGGCGCTTCGACGCGGCCTCGATGATGCGCAGGTTTGCCTGGTGAGGGATGAAGAGATCCATGTCAGCGGCGGTCATGCCAGCGTTTGCCAGCGCCTCTTCCATCGCCGTGCCCATGATGCGCGTGGCGAACTTGAAGACCTCCGCCCCCTGCATCTGCACGAAATTGCGGCGCTCGCGAATGGTCTCCTCGGTGGCGGGTTCCTTCGAGCCGCCCGTCGGAATCCAGAGCAGTTCTGGTCGCGCGCCATCGCTGCCGATGGTGAAGCCGAGGAGCCCGCCCGGCTCGTCGCTCGCGCTGAGAATCACGGCGCCTGCGCCATCGCCAAACAAGACGCAGGTTGCGCGGTCCTTATAGTCGATGACCTGCGAAAGCACCTCGACGCCGATCACCAGCGCATGCTTCGCGGTGCCATTGACGATGAACTGGTGCGCCACCGAGACGGCGTAGAGAAAGCCGCTACAGGCCGCCTGCATGTCGAATGCGCCACACTGCGCGCCCAGCGCGTGCTGCACCAGATTCGCCGTAGAGGGGAAACGATAGTCGGGCGATACCGTCGCCACGATGATGAGGTCGAGGTCTTTGCCTTCGAGGCCAGCGCGCTCCAGTGCCTGGCGGGCAGCCGCGATCGAGAGTGTGGAGGTCGATTCACCCGGCGAGATGACGTGGCGCTCTTTGATGCCTGTTCGCGATGTAATCCACTCATCGGAGGTATCGACGATGCGCTCCAGATCGGCGTTGGTGAGAATCTTCTCCGGTACATTCATGCCCCAGCCAGTGATGGCACTGTAGTGGCCCATGCTTCCCCTCTTTCGTCCTACCTGACATGTGCTGATAATAGCAGAAGATATCTGATAACCGTCGAACGCCAGCATCCGTTACGATGGCTGGTGGATATGGCGACCTGCTCACTGCGCTGGGCGGGCCTACTCGGGCTGCGCTGCTGTCGCGCGCTATTGTAACATACTTCCTGGCGCATCAATACGCGAGCGGGCAAGATGGCATGCCCAAGCAGCGCTGAAATAGTCGCTCTTGAGCGGATTGACACTGAACCATTGAGGCGAGTGCACACCTCACCCACAGCTCCTCTCCCACGGCGCGAGGGGAGCCCGAATGGGCCTGTCCGCCGCTCCGTTCCTCTAGTCCCTCCCTGACACGGGGGCTGGTGCGCGAGCCGTCAGGCTCGGAGCCTGCGTCAAGCAGGCATAGCGCCAGCGTCCCAACGGGAGGGTGGCCGAAGCTCGGGAGAGGTCTGCCGTCCCGCGCGATGTGTCTGCGCATCGGGCATGTTCGCAACAGTTATGCCGCCACCGTGGTTGACCCTATGAAAGCGGCGCGGTACAGTTTCTTGTTAGACCGCCGTCATACCTGGACGTGCATGTACACTGTAAAGATGATCGGGCTGGGAGGTTGCTGTGTATTCCTGTGGCTATGGCAACGCACTACGGCGTCTGTTCGGCGTCACTCATCTTGAAGACTCCGTGACAAGCGCCAGCATGAACGCCAACGGCGCGACCGACTTTTCGCTGCCCGGCGACGAGCCGCGCTACGCTCCTGATCGCAAGGCGGATGTACGCCATGTCGATCTCGACGTCGCGCTCGATTTCGCCGCCGCGCGTGTGTCGGGCGTGGCCACCACCAGCTTTGAGGCGCTCTTCGAAGAGGTGCGCGAAATCACCCTCGATGCCGCCGAACTGGCGATCGAGTCGGTGACGATGGCGGGGAAGAAATCGCCGCTGCAATTCTGGAGCGAGGGTGAGAAGCTACACATCGCGCTCGACCGTGTCTACCACCACGGCGACGCGTTTGGCGTAGCGGTACGCTATCACGCGCAGCCGCGCACTGGCCTGGTCTTTGTCCATCCGGAGCCAGGCGATCCGGATCTGCCGGTGCAGGCGTGGACGCAGGGAGAGACCGAGTACCACCACTTCTGGTTCCCCTGCCATGACTTCCCCAACGACCGCGCCACCACCTCGCTACGCGCCACCGTGCCCGCGAACTTTTTTGTCCTCTCCAATGGGCGGCTCGAGGGCGTTACCGACGCTCCGGATGGGCAGAAGACGTGGTCGTGGCGCATGGATGAGCCCTATCCCGCGTATCTCATCACGCTGGTGGCGGGCGAGTTCAGCGAGCTGAAAGACACCTGGCGCGATGTGCCGGTCAACTATTACGTGCGCAAGGGCCGCGAAGCCGACGGCCATCGCATGTTCGACAAGACCCCCGCGATGATCGCCTACTTCTCCGAGCGGTTCGGCGTTGACTATCCCTACGAGAAGTACGCGCAGATCGTTGCCGAGAAATTCACTGGGGCGATGGAGAACGCCAGCGCCACCACCCACAGCTATCGGCTGCTCCCCGACCAGCGCGCCAGCCTCGACTACTCGCCAGATCCAGTGGTCGCGCACGAGCTGGTGCACCAGTGGCATGGCGATATGCTGGCCGTTCGCGACTGGGCGCATACCTGGCTGAAGGAGTCGTCGGCGGACTTTTATGAGGCAACCTGGCGCGAGCACGACCTCGGCGTGGATGAGTACCGCGCGGAGATGCGCGAATATCTCCAGGCGTATCTGGAGGCCGATGCGCGTGGGCGGCGGCCCATCGTCTACAACGTCTATCGCAAGAACGGTAACGAACTTTTCGACCGCCATGTGTATGACAAGGGCGCGTTGACGCTCAACATGCTGCGGTTCGTCGTCGGCGAGGAGCCATTCTGGCGCGCGGTTCGGCTCTATACGCAGCGCAACCAGTGGCGCGAGGTTATCACCGCCGATCTGGAGCGTGCCTTCGAGGAGGCCACCGGACGCAGCCTGGCGCGCTTCTTCGAGCAATGGCTCTATAAG
>DAHUXT010000350.1 GCA_027307065.1 Ktedonobacteria bacterium | reverse complement strand
GGTGGGGCCATCAGCGTGCTGAGGAAGAAGAAGAGCATCGCCCGGCCAAACAGCGGCTTCAGCTTCGAGAGCGCATAGGCGGCGGTCGCCGAGACGAGTAGTTGCAGCAGCACCGCGCCGACCGCCAGCGCGCCTAACAGCAGGACAATGCCGAGCGAGGGAAGGTTCGCCAGGCTGGTGGGCGACAGCGGATTGAAAAGATCAACGATCTGAGCATGCGTGTCCCGAGCGGACTTCTGCAGGTACTCGAGGATGTTCTGTGAGAAGAACCCGATGCTAAAGGCGGGTATGAGCCAGATGAGCGGACTCAGCACCAGCCGGAGCGAGAGGAGCGTCTGGTCGAGCGCCTCCAGCAGGATACGTCGGAGCGCCGTGCCAAATCGCTCCTCATTCGTAGTGGATGACGAACTGGATGAAAGCGTGAGCGCGCCGACAATCACCAGCAGCAACAGCGAGACCGCCATCGCCACCACCGCGATGCCAACATCCAGCGTTTCGAGGTGGTTGAGCCCATTGGGCAAGTGGAGACCGAAGAGCTGGTTGAAATCGACGGCGACGTAGGGCCTTTGATTCGCGCCCAGACCCAGACCAATCAGGCCGAGCACCCGGCGATAGCCAAGCGAGTCGAGCAGAAGTGCGGCAATGAAGAAGAGGATGGCAAGTCCGCCAAAGTCCGCAGCGAACGCGCGATAGGAAATGGGTGAGACGCGCGACGGCTGCGCGCCAGGCTTATTGGCTATTGCGCGCCTTCGGTTGATCGCATCCACGATAAAGACGATCAGCAGCAGGGCATTGATGATGATGTACGTCCAGGCGCTGCTGGTAAAATTCCCCGGCTTCTTGCCCTCGGCATTAAAGAGCCGCTCACCAGCGTAGACGATCGCGAAGCCACTCGCGACGAAGATATAGAGAATGCGCCCCAGGGTGCGGTTTTCGGAGATGACGAGCTGCAGCAGCACCAACAGCAGGCTGAAGTAGATGTAGAGCACGATCGGTTGCACCGCATCGGTTCCACCGTTGCGACCGGCATCGATGCCAGTGATGACAAACGCGACGTAGCCGAAAACGACGATCAATGGTAAAAGGACGGGTCCAGACAACAGCTTTGGCAAGGGGGTCTGTGACACTGTGGAAGGCGCGGAGGGACTGGCCATTGGATTGCTCCTCTCGCAGGATTATCACAGGTCGATATAGTATCGTCCCGGACTGGATGCCGAATTGTGGGGAAGACCCTCTGCTTCCCTGTCCGCGCCGATTGTAACATAGGTTGCCAGGACGTGCGCGTGGAGTTTCTCACACATCGCAGGGCCGGTGGGGACGGCACGACCCTAGCCGCGATAGTTGGCGAAGGGAAGCACCTCATAGCTCGCGGCGTCGTTGAGCGTCTCGACCACCGCGCGCGCGGTATCGAGCGACGTCAGGCAGGGGATGCCCGTCTCTACAGCGGCGCGCCGGATGCGGAAGCCGTCTTGAATCTCGATGCCTTCGCGCACCTTGCCCGTGCCACCAGTGATCGTGTTGATGACAAGTTGCACTTTGCGCGTGCGAATGAGGCGGATGATGTGTGAGTCGTCAGCGGACGGCGCGCCGCCCTGGCTGATGCGCGGAACGGGCGTCACCCGCAGTCCATGCTCCTCCAGCAGGCGCGCCGTGCCTTCGGTCGCATAGAAGCTATAGCCCAACTCACCCAGCATCGTCACGATGGGCAGCGCCTCTGTTTTATCGCGGTCGGCGATGGTGACGAATGCCGCACCGTCACGGGCTGGCACATTGATGCCTGCCGCGAGCAGCGCCTTGCGCAGCGCCGCCGGATAGGTGTAATCGATGCCCATCACCTCACCGGTGCTTTTCATCTCTGGACCGAGCGCCATCTCTGCGCCGACGATTTTCGACATCGAGAAGACCGGCCCTTTCACCGCAAAGAGCGGACGCTCAGGCCAGAGGCCATCGGGCAGATCGCCATAACCGTGTTGCGCCAGCGTCTGGCCAAGGGGGATCTGTGTCGCCAGATCCACCATCGGCACGCCGGTCACCTTACTGAGGAATGGCACGGTGCGTGACGCGCGCGGGTTGACCTCCAGCACGTAGACATTGCCTCCGGGCTTGCCATTCGGCTCAGTCACGACGAACTGCGCGTTCATCAGGCCGCGCACATTGAGCGCACGCGCGATGTTGCCCGCGTGCCGCGCGACGGCTGCCTTTTCATCATCTGAGAGGCTGCGCGGTGGGTAGACGGCGAAGCTATCGCCAGAGTGGACGCCAGCCCGCTCGATATGCTCCATGATGCCGGGAATGAGCACATCGTGGCCGTCGCAGAGAACGTCGACCTCGACCTCGCGCCCGAGCAGGTAATGGTCAACGAGGATGGGATGCTCGCCAAACTGCGCGATGACCCGCGACACATAGCGCTCCAGCGATTCGGGCGTGTGGATGATCTCCATCGCCCGGCCGCCCAGCACATATGACGGGCGCACCAACACCGGATAGCCGATCTCAGCGGCAATCGCCATCGCCGCCTCGACCGTACGCACGCCTGCCCCACGCGGCCGCGGCACACCAAGCTGCTCCATCAGCGCATCGAAGCGGCGGCGATCCTCGGCCAGATCGATGCTATTCACCGAGGTGCCCAATATCGGCGCGCCAGCCGCCTGCAACGGCGCCGCCAGCCCGATCGCTGTCTGTCCGCCAAACTGCACGACGACCGGCGGCAAACTGGATGCGGCAGCGTCTTCGGCGGGTGGTTCACTGGTACCCGACTCGTTCTGCAGGATCGCCAGCACGCTCTCTTCGTCCAGTGGCTCGAAATAGAGCCGGTCGGACATGTCGAAGTCGGTGCTGACGGTCTCCGGATTCGAGTTGACCATGACGCTGCGTACGCCTGCCTCGCGAAGCGCCTGGGCAGCGCGCACCGAGCAATAGTCGAACTCAATGCCCTGGCCTATACGGATTGGCCCACTTCCCAACACCACTGCCTTCTTGCCCGGCAGCGATTCGGCTTCATTCTCTTGCTCGTATGTGCCATAGAAGTAGGGTGTCTGCGCGGCAAACTCAGCGGCACAGGTATCCACCATCTTGTAGGTCGGCAGAATGCCCCAGCGCTGACGGAGGGCGCGAATGGACGCGACATTGGTCGTTGACGTCTCACCAGCAGTAGTGGCCATGGGCGGCGTCAGCCGGGCAATCTGCGCGTCGGAGAAGCCCATCTGCTTGGCAGTGCGGAGCATCTCTGGCGTCAGCGGACGCGAAGCGAGACGCTGCTCCATCATGATGATATTGCGCAGCTTCGAGAGAAACCAGCGGTCAATCCCTGTCTCGGTATGCAGTGAATCGATCACGCCAACGGCGGTGTCGCAACGCAGGGCGTCGAGCAGGCTCCACAGGCGCACGTCGTTCGCCGGATACTCACTGCCGCCGTCACGCGAACCGTCTTCGACCAGCAGCGGCATCTGCAGGGCGTCGGCGCGCAACTCCAGCCCACGCATCGCC
>DAHUXT010000034.1 GCA_027307065.1 Ktedonobacteria bacterium | reverse complement strand
AATACCGCTGGCATCTGTATTGTCGCGCCGCTGGCTGGCCGCATCACCGCGCGCTTTGGACCACACATCCCCGTGACGCTTGGGGCACTGCTTTCGGGCGTTGCGCTACTGTTGTTGACCCGGCTCGATGCCACGACTCCCTACGGCGCCATTTGGTGGAATTTGGCGATGCTTGGTACCGGATTTGGCTTCATGCTCAGCCCAATCACCGCGGCTATCCTGGGCGCAACGCCAGCGAATCGCGCCGGGCTTGGCTCTTCCATCGTGAACACCAGCCGACAGGTCGGCAGTGTTTTTGGCATCGCGGTGCTCGGCGCAATCGTCGCCGCGCAGTTCACCGAACGGCTTACCGCTGGCTTTACCGCGCTGGGCATCCCACACGCCGTGAGCGGCCGATTGGCGAGTGCGGTCGCTGGCTCAGGCGCCAGCGCGGGCGCGCGTATCGCGCCACTTTTGCGGCACGCGCACGTGCAGGTCGCGGGCGGAGCGGTTCGGCAGGCTGTTGGGCAGTCGTTTACCCAGGCGCTCCATCCGTCCTTCGTCGTCTCGGGTGTAGCGCTCTTGATCGTGGCGTTGCTCTCATTGGCGTTCCTGGGGCAGCCCGTCGGAGTGCATGGCGCGGCCCAATTGGTTCCGACGAATGTGGAGAACGCCGATGGCATGGAGGCCATAGCCACGGAAATCGGGTAGAATGAGAGTTATGAAACGCTAGCATTAGCATAGTGAAACGCGGAGACGCGACGGATATGAGTGACTGGGCGAGAGAGGCAAATGTGCGCACGCTGATGCGCACGGCGAAACAGGTTCGGATGTGCATGGAAAATGCCCTGGCCGAGGCCGGTTCATCCTACGCCACGTTCATCATCCTGGACGCCGTCTCTCTCGAACCGGGCCTGAGCCAACGCCAGATCGCGCAGCGCATCTCCATCGAGGGGCCGCCATTGACGCGCCACCTCGATCGCATGGAAGGAGATGGCCTGGTGGAGCGTCGCCGCGATGACATGGACCGCCGCATGCAGCGTGTCTACCTCACGACGGCGGGAACGACGCTCTACACCACACTCTGTCCAGTTGTCGCAAGGCTCGAACACCGGTATTTTGAGGACATGCCCCCGCGTGATGTGGCTGGGTTCAGGAACGTGATCGGCCAGCTCAAGGCGAAACTGGATGCCGACGAGGCTGCAGCGAAGGCGAATGACGAGGGCTAATACGCCATGAGCTTGGGATGGTGTCGCGTGCGGAGTCAGGCCGCAGCATGAATGTCGTGGCGAATTTTCCCCGCCCATGCGCCGCGCCTTGAAACTACGGCGCGCTTGCTGATGACAACGGCGGCGCCAAATCTGGTAGAAAATGTCCCGTGGCCGGATGCCTCAGCTATCGAAGGCGAAGGATGCGAGCAGCGGCTGATACACCAGGTTATTGGTAGAGGAATAGCTGGCAAGCGGGCTGACGCACGCGATGCCGTATATCTCGCCATTGTGCAGCGTGACGTAGAGGGTCGTCTGCCGGGTTGCGCCGTCGGCATCGGTATGCACGCCGCTGCGCACCTCCCAGGTAGTCCCGGCGAAATCTTGCGTTGGCGCGGAGGCCAGTTTCTGGCTCTTCGCCAGCGCATCAGCGGCCGCCTGGGCATCCTGCCCGGGAGATGGCGCGGTCGCGGTGATGGTCATGCTATTGATGCCGCCGGAGTCGGTCAGCAGCACGCCGTCGGCCCGCGGCGTGACATTCCAGAGTGTCGGCCGGGTGAAGTGGAAGCGATGGTTCGGGTCGGAATAGACCTGGCTGCTTGCCACTGGTGGAGCAGCCGTCAGCGCGCGCACCAGGTACGCCACGCCGCCGCCGACTCCTAGCGCCAAAACGATCCCCAGCAGCACGATGGGCCACCAGCGAGTTGTCCGCCGGAGCGGTGGAGGAGGCGCCAGCGTTGCTATGTCAATCTGAGGATTCGGCTGCTCTTCGAGTGGTGTCTCGCGTTTGGGCAGTCGCGGCACCGCTACCGGCTGCGTTGGCGATTTGACCTCGCCGATAGGCGCGCCACAGGTGAAGCAGACCGTCGCATCATCCTCATAGGGCGTTCCGCATCGGAGACACACCTGCGCTGGCGTGGTTTGCTCCTCTTCACGCTGTCGTCGTGGCATAGATCCTGCCCCACGCTCATTAAGAAAGAATCAAGAGAACGGATACCTTCATGCGGCCCCGCGCCAGATCCCTACGACGCGGCCACTCCTGCCTATCATCGTATCATACGCCGCTATCCGTCACGCGCTCACGCCCAGATGCCTCTATCGCAGCGCTTACTCGACGCTATGCTCCGAGAGATAGGTGCGCAGCGACATCGGCTGGAAGCCAAAGTACGCTTCGACGCTGTCGATCTGGGCGATGTTTTCGAAGCTGAAGAGGCCCGTCGCCGCTCTCGTAATCGGCGGTTTTGCCATCACTGCCTCCATCATCGCCGCGCCCAGCTTGACGAATGGCAGCGGTCCCGGCACCTTGATGCGCCGCTTGTGCATCGTCCGCATCAGCATGTCGAGAATCTCGGCGTAGGTGAAATATTCTGGCCCACCGACCTCAATGGTGCGTCCATCATACGCCTCTGGCTCGCGTGCCATTTTGATGATGCAGCGGGCCACGTCGTCGACCCATATCGGCTGAAACTGGCGCTTGCCATTGCCGATCATCGGCACGATCACCGGCGTTGTGCGGATGAGATTAGCCAGGCCATTAAAGAACGCCGAGCCTTTGCCGAACTGGATGGAAGGTCCCAGAATAGACCATGCCAGCCCACTCTGTTTGACCGCCTGATCCGCCTGGAAGCGCCCCTGCATATAGGAGCCGGGCTTATCAGATTTCGTGCCCAGGCCGCCCAATACGACGATGCGCCGCACACCCGCCGCCCGCGCTGCCGTCACCAGATTGGCCGTCCCGCCGACGTTGGTCGCCTGATAGTTGACGCCAGGACCCTGCTTGCGGTCAGCGGTGATGAACGCGGTGTGGATGATGGTCTCGACACCGGCGACCGCGCCTTCGAGTGACTCGGGATCGGTGGTGTCGCCTGTGACGATCTCAACGCCCTGGGCTGGCAGCCTGCCGCGCGCCTGGTCGGGACGGCGCACGAGGGCGCGTGTCGAGACTCCTTCGCTGGCGAGCAACGTGACGATACGGCTGCCGCAAAAACCAGCGCCACCAGTGACCAGAATCATGCGCCTGCTCCTTTCGCCGAGTTCGCCGGGCACGTGACGACACCACGCTGTGTGGCCCGCTCACGCAGAGTATAAGCAACTGGAGGCGCCGCACGCAAAACGCCGAGGGAGCGAGCGCCGAATGCTATAGTGTCTTCACGAACGCAGACCCTGATAAGTATCGTTTGCCCTACTGCGGCATACGTCTATTATGGCGGGCCAGGAAAGGTACATTGACTTGATTGACCAGCCTCATCAGATTGTCGTCTATCCCAATCGCGCTAAGTTGCTACTCTATCTGTGTCTGTATCTCGCAGTGGCCGCGGTCTTCGGGCCAATGTTCGTATGGGGAACGTTCCTTCTGGCGTCGCGCACGGGCCTGAACATCGTTGGAGGTACGGTAGTCGGAGGCCTCGCATTCGTGGGTGCCCTGCTGTTTGTGGTGATATTGGCGTGCACGCTCTACCGGATCCTTGTGCGCAAACCCTCCGTGATCGTGAACTCCGAAGGCATATTCGACGGATGCTCCATGCTCGCCGGAGGATACGGATTGATACGCTGGGAAGAGATTGCTGCCCTCGTGGAGTATTGGTACCAGCAGAGACATGCATATCTGATTGTGATGCCAAGAGATGTGGCGGCTCTACGGATGCGGCATAGTCTGCTCTTGCGAATGTTTCGACGCTCGATAACGCTAACGCTGCCCGCTGGGGCCATCCTGCCGCAGTGGCTGCTATCCGTTCCGGTGAGCGAATTAGTGGCGGACATTCAACGTCGATATGGCCAGACCTTGAACGCCCACAGCGTGTCAGTTCTCGGATCAGCCAAACGTCCGCTACAACGATAGCTCCGGGTGCAGGAGTGTCGCCAGCAACTCCAGGCTGTCTACCAGGCGGGGACCTGGTCGGCTGAAGTATGCCGAGCCATCGACCACATGGACGCGGTCGTTGCGCACGCAGGGCAGATCAGCGTAGCCAGGCAACCGCTCCAGTATCGGAAGCTCCTGGCGGGCACGCTGTTCAATGAATCCGCAACACGAGATGACCATCACCTCCGGCTGGAAATCCAGGATCTGATCCCACTCGACGCGTTGGGACGGCTCGCCTTCACGCCCAAGCGGATCGTATCCGCCCGCGAGTCGCACTAGTTCGGGATTCCAGTGGCCGCCGCAGAACAGCGGATCAACCCATTCGAGGAACGCGATGCGCGGCTGCTCGGTCGCCTGTTCCGCGATGGCGCATACCTGATCGATGCGCGCTTCGAGCGAGCCGACGAGTATCTTGCTGGCGCGCGGGTGATTGGTAGCCTCGCCCAGCATCTCGATATCGCCCAGCACCTCATTCAGCGTCATCGGCTCCAGGTTGATGACCTCCGGAATGTGCGGCAGGTCGCGGATGGCGTCGAGCACGTCTTCCATGTCTACCGCGCAGACCGTGCAGAGCTGTTGCGTGAGCACCAGATCGGGCTTAAGGCTGGCCAGCAGGCCGCGATCGATCGTGTAGAGGGAATGGGCGTCGCTGGCGAGTTGTGAGCGCACGGCGGTGTCGATCTCGCCGCTCGTCATTCCCGGGCGCAATCGCGAGCGCGTAATCTGTGGCTTGCCGAGGACAACCGAGGGATAATCGCACTCGTGGGTGACGGCGACCAGCAGGTCGGCGAGTCCGAGGGCGCAGATGATTTCGGTTGCGCTTGGCAACAGCGAGACGATGCGCGGGGCGTGAAACATTAGAGAACACCTCTCCGGCAAGCTATCGAGGCTATCGCAGCAGACTAGCCAGCGGTGAAGACAATCTGTCTGGACCAGCGCAACACGACGCGCGCGCTATCGAGCAGTTGTTGCGCCGTCTCTGATCCCACCGCGTCATCCGCCAGTTCGGCGGGCATCGCGCCCGTCAGAAAGTGTGCCGGATGGTATGGCGTGAGCGTGTCGAGTGTCGCCAGCAGATCGGGCGGCGCCTCCACCAGAACGCCGAGCGCACGTAGATCGTGATGGTAGGTGGCGCGGGCATCGTGACTGAGCACGTAGACCGATTGCAGCGACTTCTCGGCCACCTGATTCGCCAGATCGGCGCAATTGTAATAGTTGGAGGCGGCAAGCGCCAGTCCCGCGCTGGAGAGATCCTGTGCCGCCTCGGCCCAGATGCCCAACGCTTCGTCCAGACTCATGTGTGCCGCCTCCTTGTGACTATTCGCCGGTCTTCCCTCCCCTCTCCTCGTAGAAGAATAGCAGGGGATGAGGTCTAACCCGCTAGCTTGCCAGATCGGCGGCCAGAATAGCGGGCAACTCGGCGATGGCGACGCGCCGTTGCGCCATGCTGTCGCGCTCGCGGATGGTCACCTGCTGATCCTCCAGACTCTGGAAGTCCACGGTAACGCAGTATGGTGTGCCGATCTCATCCTGCCGCCGGTAGCGCTTGCCGATGTTGCCGCCGGTATCGTCGTACTGCGTCAGCCCCAGCCCACGAATCGACTGATGCACGGCGTGCGCCAGATCCACCAGCGGTTCTTTCTTCGACAGCGGCATCACGGCCACCTTGACGGGAGCCAGCTTCTTGCTCAGCCGCAGCACCACACGCTTCTCGCCTTCCACCACTTCCTCATCGTAGGCATCGCAGAGGAACGCGAGCGTCGTGCGGTCGGCGCCCGCCGACGTCTCGATAATGAACGGCACGTAGCGGCGCTGGGTGGCGTCGTCGAAATAGCTCAAATCTTTGCCGCTAAACTCGATGTGCCGCCGCAGGTCGAAGTCCGTCCGGTCGTGAATGCCCTCGATCTCGCGTGAGCCAAACGGGAACTCGTAATAGACATCCACCGCCGCGCGGGCATAATGCGCCAGCTCGTCGGGGCCGTGCGGATGGAACTGCAGATGCTCGCGCTTCATGCCGAGGTCGAGGTACCACTTCAGCCGCTGCTCGCGCCAGTAGTCGAACCACTGCGTCTCGGACTCCGGATCGATGAAGTATTGCATCTCCATCTGCTCGAATTCGCGGGTGCGATAGGTGAAGTTGCCGGGGCTAATCTCATTGCGGAACGCCTTGCCGATCTGCGCGATGCCAAACGGCAGCTTCTTGCGCATGCTCTGCTGCACGTTCTCGAAGTTGACATAGATGCCCTGGGCCGTCTCTGGCCGCAGATAGACCAGCCCGGCATCTTCTTCTACCGGACCCATATATGTCTTGAACATCAGGTTGAACTGGCGTGGCGAGGTGAGTGTGCCGCGTTTGCCGCAGTTGGGGCAGACGTCGGGATCGCCGCTCATCTCCTCCACCTGATCGGCGCGGAACCGGCCCTGGCAGTTGGTGCAGTCCACCATCGGGTCAGTGAAGACCTCTTCATGGCCAGAAGCCTGCCAGACTCGCCGTGCCATCAGGATGCTGGCATCTAGGCCCACCACATCATCGCGCATCCGCGTCATGGTGTCCCACCAGTTGCGCTTGACGTTGTTCTTGAATTCGACGCCGAGTGGGCCATAATCGAAGACCGCGTTGATTCCGCCGTAGATTTCGCTGCTGGGGAATATGTAACCGCGCCGTTTGCACAGCGAGATAATGTCCTGCATCCGGTCGTTGCCTTCGCGCTTGTTCATAAAAGTCCTTCCCCTGCAACACAACCGCCAGCCATTGCACGCTACGGCGGCGATGGTGCGGTCATATGGAGCCTGTCGTTCGCCAGCAGAGAGATCGCGCGCATCAATGACTCGAATGCGCAAAAAAAGGAAGGCCAGGGAACTTGCCCCTGCCTTCGCGGCGTCTACTCTGCACAGCGGCATTCTGGCTGGGCCGCACTTCACCGCAATTTTATCCCGTCTGGTGGGGGCTGTCAATGAAGTATGATGGCACGAATCCTGTTGCGCGACTGTGCAATAGGGTATAATTTGCGCGGCGCTTCAGATACACAGGAAGCTGGCGGCGTACCGCGGCATCGCGTGTGAAGCAAAGGTAGGGGCATGGGCGAGGGTGTAGACGACCGCAATGGCATCGTAGATGCTGAGGATTCCAAGCACGTCGAGCAGGTCAAAGTACAAGACGACGTGGCGATCGTAGATGCTGATAACGAACAGGTCGCGGCGTCGAGGCAGGCGAATATACCTCTGGCTCTGCGTTACATCCGGCGACAGATTCCGCGGATCGCTCCGTGGGCTATGGCAACATCAGCCCTCATTCTTATCGCCATGCTGACCCTGCTCTTTACCGATACCCATGCCATCGACGCCGCGACCCGGCCTACGCCCACCGCGACGCCCGCGCCGACGGCAACCGATGCGCCCACCGCGACGCCCGCTCCGATTGACGGCTTTCAGTTTTACCGTGACCCTGCAAATCACTACATCATCCAGTATCCGCTTGGGTGGGTTGTCTCGTCCGATAACACGAGCCAGGGCATCGAGTTCTGCGATGACTGCACCAATCCCGGCTATATCGTCCAGGTCGATACACCGAGCAATCTTGCCGACGTGGGACCTCCCGCCAACCAGAACTCCGCCGCCGACTGGGTGACCTACGCGCTCAACGGCCTCGCCTCGCGCCTGCAATCGGGCACGCTGACCCCGCTGGGGGAACAGCAGCCGATTACCATTGGCGGCGTGGTTTGGCAGAGCGGTAGTGGCCTCGTCACCGATAGCAATGGCGGCGCGCGCTTCCGGGTGCAGGTCTACGCGACGGTTCATGACGGCAAACCGTATATTTTGGTACTCTCTACCACAGATGATCGCTTCACCGCCGGAACCATTCAATTCTTCGGACCGATGCTGCAGAGCTTCGAGTTCGTCACACCGCAGTCATAAGGCCATCACTCGTTACAGGAGCCAGATAATCCATGGCATTTGTCCCACGCAAGCGCGCCGATGCCGCCCCCGGAGCGTCATCCTCCGCATCAGCCGATGCACCCGAAGCCGCCGCGACTGCTCCATCCACACAAACGACTGGCGCCGTCTCGATGCTCGCGTTGCGCGTCCTTGTATTTACCGGCGGCATGTGCTCGATGTTTCTGGAGATGTCGGCGTCGCGGCTGCTCGCGCCCTACTTTGGCACCTCACTCTTCATCTGGGCCAACTTGATCGGTCTGGTGCTCATCTACCTCTCGGCAGGCTATTTTCTTGGCGGCAGGCTCGCGGACCGCTATCCCAGCATGCGGCTGCTTTCGGTCCTCACCACCATTGCCGCGCTCGCCACCGGGCTGATTCCGTTCATCAGCAAGCCCGTGCTCGACTGGTCCGTCAGCGGGATGACCGAGGTGAACGCCAGTGTCTTCTATAGCTCGCTGCTGGCGGTGATTCTGCTCTTTGGTGTGCCGATTACGCTGCTGGGGATGGTCTCGCCGTTCGCCGTCCGGCTGAGCGCGCGCTCCGTCGGCAGCACCGGACGCAGCGCTGGTGGGCTCTATGCCCTCTCCACCGTCGGTAGCATCGTCGGCACCTTCTTGCCGGTGCTACTGCTCATCCCAACTATCGGCGTCAAGCGCACCATCCTCACCGCGAGCGTCGCGCTGCTGGCGGCCTCGCTCTATGGTCTGCGTTTCTGGGAGCGTATCGGGTCCGCGATCCCCGGTGTGCTGCTGTTGCTGCCGCTGCTGCTGCCACAGGTGGCCCCGCTGGGCGCGCTCAAGGTGACGCCGGGGATGATCTATCATCAGGAGTCCTTCTACAACTACATTCAGGTGGTGCAGACGTCCGATGGCACGCGGCAACTGGTGCTCAACGAGGGCGAGGCGATCCACTCGGTCTACAATCCCAACCAGATTCTCACCAGTTGGTACTGGGATTACTTCCTGGCGATGCCGTATTTCAACGCGGGTGAGCGCGCGAGCGACGTCAAAAGCATGGCGATCATCGGGCTGGCGGCGGGCACGATTGCGCGGCAGTTTACCGCTGTCTACGGGCCAGTGCCGATCGATGGCGTGGAGATCGATCCGGCGATTGTGGATGTCGGGCGGCGCTACTTCGCGATGACCGAACCCAACCTGCACGTGCACGTCGCCGATGGGCGCACCTTTATGCGCGCGAGCCACGGCACCTATGATGTGGTGGCAATCGACGCCTTTCAGCAGCCCTATATCCCCTTTCAGCTGACGACCAAAGAGTTCTTCGAGGATATTCGCGCGCATATGTCGCCGACGGGCGTGCTCTGCCTCAACACTGGCCACACGCGGACCGACTACCGGCTGGCTCAGGCGTTCATCAATACGCTCAGCCAGGTTTTTCCCAGCGTCTACGCCTTCAATGTACCCAATACCTTCAATACGGAGATCGTTGCGACAAATAGCCCTACCACTCTCACCACATTCCGTGATAACCTTACGCGGGTGCCCGCAGACTCACTCCTCGGTCAGGTTGCGGCGGAGGTGTTGCCGGTGGCGCGTGTGGCGCGGCCAGAGGCGGGAGGCATCGTCTTTACCGACGACCAGGCTCCTGTCGAGCAGTTAACGGACCAATTGATTCTGAACTATATCCAGCAGGGCGGTTAAGGAGCAGGCTGCGCATGAGCGTCATGGCAATTGTGGGCGCCCAATGGGGCGACGAGGGCAAGGGCAAGATCATCGATGAGCTTGCCGATCGGGCGGCATTTGTCGCGCGCTATCAGGGCGGCGGCAACGCGGGACACCGGGTGCTCCACGGCGAGAAGGAATTCGCGTTTCATCTGGTGCCCGCTGGCATCCTGCACGACGGCGTCACCTGCATTATCGGCAACGGTGTGGTGGTTGACCCACGCGGACTGCTCAGCGAGATGGATGACCTGCGCCAGCTTGGCGTCGATCTTACGCGGCTGTTCATCAGCGAGCGCGCGCATGTTGTCATGCCATATCACTTCGCCCTCGACCGCCTGGAAGAAGAGAGCCGTGGCTCTGAGCGCATCGGCACAGTGCTGCGTGGCATCGGTCCCGCCTACGTCGATAAATATGCCCGCAATGGCATTCGCATGGCCGATTTGCTCGATGTGGATGTGTTTCGCGCCAAGCTTGCCGCCGTGCTCGACCAGAAGAATCGCCTGATTACGCAGATTTACGGCCAGCCTCCCCTCTCGCTCGAAGAGATTCACACCGAGTACGTCGGCTATGCGCAGCAACTTCGCCCCTATATCACCGATACGACCGCGATGCTGCAGACGGCGTATGAAGAGAGCAAGCCGATTCTGCTGGAGGGCGCGCAGGGCGCGCTGCTGGATGTAGATTTCGGCACGTATCCCTTCGTAACGTCGTCCTCGACGATTGCGGGCAACGCCTCCACCGGGTCAGGCCTCTCGCCGCGCTGCATCGAGCATGTGCTGGGTGTCTACAAAGCGTACATCACCCGCGTCGGCAGCGGACCGATGCCGACCGAATTGTTCGACGCCACTGGCGATCAATTGCGCGCCGACGGGCACGAGTTCGGCACGACGACCGGGCGCCCCCGCCGCTGTGGCTGGTTCGACGCGGTGGCGGGCCGCTTCGTCGCCAAGCTCAACGGCTTCGATGGCATGGCGATCATGAAACTGGATGTGCTCGACAATTTCGAGACGATTCGCATCGCTACCTCCTATCGCCTCGGCGGCCGCGAGCTTCATGCCCCTCCCGCCAACCTGAACGACCTCGCCGCCTGTGAGCCGGTCTACGAGGAATGGCCCGGCTGGATGACATCTACCGCTGGCGCGACCACAATGGACGAATTGCCTGGAGCTGCCCGCAACTATCTCCACCGCCTGGAGGAACTGCTCGATACGCCGCTGACGCTTGTCTCCGTCGGTCCCGGCCGCGGCCAAACGATCCACCTGCGCGACCTGACCGTCTAATCGCTCGCGGCGTACGCGGATGTCGCCACTGTACGAGGACTCCAGAGCTGTCCAGCGCGGCTATCCCGCGAAGTAATAAATGGCGTATGGCCCGACGACTGCGCGGGTATAGCCTTGGTGGGGTAGTCCCTCGGCCGCCGCGAGCTGCGCGAATCGTTGATCTTGCACGCTGTTCAGGATCAGAAGATAGGCCGGATGGGGCATCGCCAGCAGCTCATCCACCCACGGCTGATAGCGTGTCCGCTGCAGTTGCAGTGTTGGCGCGCCCACGTCGCCGCGTACGGTGCAGTGCAGCCGCTCCTGCGCTTCAAAGGCGACCCGGTAGCACGCCCAATAGTCGTTGGTGTAATAGGCCGTCAGGTGATGGACATCCATGAAGGCGATGATCGGGCGATCGACCGGAACGATCGGTTGGCCAAAGCGTGCGCCGTCGGCGGCGTAGCCGAGTGTCTGCCCGGCGCCATACAGGCTGCTCGCCAGCAGCCAGAGCAGCCCCAGCGTTGCAGGCAGTGGGATGACCCTGGATTTCCACGATGCATGGATGAGCGCAGCCGACACCTGGCTACCCGCAATGTCATCGGGACGACGTCGTTTCCGCGCCGCCTCCCACAGCACGCCAACGAACAGCGGAGTCGCCAGATAGATCGGCAGCAGATAGCGCGCTGAGGTGAACTGGAAGTGCGCGGCGTCTCTGCTCGCGCAGAACAATACGAGCGTCATCAGCGCGATTCCCAGCAGCATTGCCCGCAGCCAGCGGCGCGCCCGTTCGCGCGCGGTATCTTCCGCCACCAGCCACGCCGCATCCGCCTCGGTGGCCGGAGGGATGCGCGCGCCCCGCCGCGCCAGCCAGTCGCGTCCGCGAGCAAGTAGGGGTGTCTGCCGCAGCCAGACCCAGAGCCAGCGCCCAAGTTGCCAGGTCACTACCCCAAGCAGCGTCAGCGCAGCCAGCGAAATGAGGATGTTCGGCGCCTGGCAGGTGAGATCGTTCTTGGCGGTGAGGGTGGCCATCGATGGTGGGTAGGAGTCCCAGATGTTGCCCTGAGTGATGCATATATGAGGACTGCCCCCCACCACCGGCAGCCCGGCGGAGAGCATCCCGAATGTCTGAATCGGCCATCCCGCCGGGTTGTTCTGGTGCGAGAGTTGCCGGTAGGTCGCGTTGCCTGTGGCGATGTTGAAACTGATGTATGGCCACGCGCCGATGATGAATGCCAGCGCCAGCGCCACACCCGCCAGCGAAATCACTTCGCGCCAGCGTCCGATGACGAGCGCGCCCGCGGCCACCAGCAGAACGGGCAAGATCAACAGGTCCGACCAGAACCCCAGTCCGGCGAGGTAGCCCAGCGCCGCATAAAATGCGATGCAGCGGAGCCAGCTTGCGCGGTCGGTGGGGCGCGTGTCGGGCAGCCGCAGCCGCGACCAGACGCCAAGCACGATCACGCCGCCAAGCAGCAGTAACTCCTCGTAGCCGCCAATCGGCGCCAGTTGGCGCAGTGTGAAGAATGGCGGGCTAAGCACGAGCCAGGCCAGCGCCAGTAGCCCGACGGTTGATCCGTAGGCGGCGCGCCCCAGCGCATAGACGATGGCGAGGAAGCCGAGTGTCAGTAGCAGCGCGCTCAGTCCTAGCACAAAGGTCGATGGCCCAAACAGCAGGAAGAGCAGCGCGGCAACATACGCCTCGAACGGCCCCATGTAGTCCTGACCCCAGAAGAAGGTAGGCCGTTCACCGTGGAGAATGTGGCGAGCCATCAGGCCAATCACCGCTTCATCGCTATCCAGTGCGGGCCAGCCACGCGCCAGCAATATCAGCCGATAGATAGCCGCCAACGCCAGCAGCACAAGCGCGGCCCGTCCCGGCGGCAGTGCGCGCGCGGTAGCACGCAGCATGCGTTCTAGCCGCGCGCGGATGGTATCGCCCGGCGCGGAGGCTGGATAGGGTGATTCCTTCGTCGCGCTCATGCCCATCCTTATTACAACTGTTGGTGATTCCCGACACGTCACCGCGCGCTCGCGGGTCCGGTGAACCGTAAGGAGGCCACGCAGGCGACCTTAGCGGCGCTGCCCATAGGCGCGGCTTCAGCCGCCAGGCCACCTCGTCATTGTACAACTGCGCCCGCCAGACTCAGTAATAGATGGTACGCGTTCGGTGATAGGGAACGTTATCTGGCGGCGTTTGCTGGCTTTCGAGCCAGATGCGGTAGTCGATCGCGCTTGCCATCTGCTGGATGCCTTCGTGCTCCAGCGCCTGACGCAGCAACTCGACCGCCCAGACCGTCGCGGCGCGAATTTCCACCTCGGCGTCCGCTCCCGGCGGAATCGGCGTAAAACTCGCGATTATCTCGGCCAGCTCCGGCTCATAGACCAGAATCCCCTCGCGCCGGAGCATCTGCGGCAGCTTGTAGTCTGCGAAGGCGGTAAGCCGCTCGATGCCACGGATCGCGCCCCAACCCTGACCGCCGAAGGTCGTGTGCAGGTCGGCGACGCATATCTGCGCCCGCTTGAGAAATGGCACCGGCTGATCGTTCCATTCGGCGATGTCGGCAAACGAGGAAAACTCGCGCGCCAGCAACAGCGCGAGCGCCCCCGCGTCGTAGCCCGCCGCCTCGATGACACGCGCCATCTGGCCGCCGTAGCGCGCCGCCAGCACCCGTCCCACCTCGCGCGCATTGGCCAGCCGCTCCTCGAAAAGCGGAATAGGCGGGTACCCAGACGCGGGCCGCAGTATCTCGGCGAGGTGGCTGGATGTAAGCTCCGCCAGATAGGTCGCGTCGGCCAGCGGGACGCCCTCATCCATGGCGCGAGTGAGCGCCGTCGCCAGCGCATAGTAGCCGTCCCACGTCGTGCCGCGCCACTCCACCGTCCAGCGCGGCTCATCGGGTTCGCCCCAGAAACAGAAGTTGAGCGCGTCGGCCAGTAGCATCCAGTTCGCCGTGCGCTCTGTGCCATCGCTGAAATGCATCGCCGCGAAGTCGCTTGCGAATGGTGGCCAGGGCCTCGCATCCCAATTCGCGGCCAGTTGCTCCGCGGCGCTGGCGTCGAGCGTCACAAGCGTTCCCTCTCGCACCACCGGAGCCGTGCCGGTCAGCACGCCAAGCGCGTCGTTGGCCGGTGGATTCAGCGTCAGGTCAGGTGGCGATGTTGTCATGGCTGTCCTCGTCGTATCCTGCAGGGCGATTCTATCCCCAATAATGGCACGAGTTGTGCCCTTGCCGTATGGTACAATGCCTACCGTCAGCGCCGTCAACGACGATGGCGCCACCTTCTCGCTGTGAAGGAGGTTCGCGATGCTCGCGCGCACTATTATGACCAGCCATGTCGTCAGTATTCCACCGGCGACCCCCGTCCACGAAGTCGCCAAACTGCTCTCCGAGTATCGCATCAGTGGCATGCCTGTCGTCGATGACGAGGGCCACATGGTGGGATTGGTGACCGAGGCCGATCTCATTAGCAAGCAGGGCGACACTGCCGCCGACATCATGAGCACCCGCGTCGTAACTGTCAACGAATCGACGCCTGTGGATGAGATCGCGCAGATTCTGACGAGCAACCGCTTCAAGCGTCTGCCCGTCGTGCGGAGCGAGCGTGTGGTGGGCATCGTCAGCCGCGCCGACATCGTGCGGATGATGGCGAGCCGCTGGGTCTGCTCGGTGTGCGGCGCGATTCAGCATGGGCGGATGCCCGACGCCTGCCCAACGTGTGGCGCCGATGGCAGCCACTTCGAACGCGAGCTGGATCCGCGCCCCGAGGTGACGCAGCACCAATAAACGAGCCGCGTACCCGACAGTCATCCCCAAATACTCCCACAACTTGACGGGACCATTAGCCAAAAGTGGCGTACCTCCCGGCTATATTCTTGTGCCTGCTTCTTTCAATCGAGTACAATGGCTTCCGTCTCAGACCGGATTTGCGCCTATTGTCGCCTGACTGCCGAATCGCCGCTCGCCCCATTGGCTGGCGAGCGCCCTCTGGTACTACCGGGCGATATCAATCCGCACGAATCTTTGCAATAATGACATTTCATCAGCGGATAACTGCCTGCGCGAGCACAAAGGGGGCGATTGCCAGTGACGACACGTGTGTTTGCGATCGCGAATCAAAAGGGTGGCGTAGGGAAGACCACCTCGACGATAAATCTGGCGGCGTTTCTGGCGAATGCGGGCCGACGAACGCTCGTCATCGACCTCGATCCTCAGTCCAATACGACGACAGGCCTCGGCATAGACTCCCACAGTGTCGGCAACTCGATCTATGAGGTGCTCGTCACCGACAGCGTCAAGCCCGCCGACGTCATCCGCCGGGAAATTCGCCCCAACCTCGCGCTGCTGCCCGCGAAGGTGGACCTCTATGCCGCCGATATCGAGCTGGTGTACCTGGATAACCGCGAATTTCGCATGAAGCACATCCTCGACCAGGTACGCAACGACTATGACTTCGTCCTCATCGACTGTCCGCCGTCGCTCGGCCTGCTGACCGTCAACGCGCTCACTGCCGCCGATGGCGTCATCCTGCCGCTCCAGTGTGAATACTTCGCCCTCGAAGGCATGCAGCAGTTGCTCAATACCATTCGCCTGGTGCGCGACCGGCTGAACAACCGCGTCGAGCTGTTTGGCGTGGTGCTGACGATGTATGACCCACGTACGAATCTCGCCAAAGAGGTCGTGGATGAGATTAGCCAGCACTTCCCCCGCGAAAAATTCGATACACTGATTCCGCGCAACATCCGGCTTTCAGAGGCGCCCAGCTATGGCCGCACCATTCTGGAACATGATCCGCGCTCACCGGGCGCGCTGGCCTATAAAGCGCTGGCCGAGGAAGTAATCGCTCGCGCAGCCGCAATGGAGTCCATACATGCCTAAACAACGTTTTGGTCTGGGTCGTGGCCTGGACGCGCTCATCCCCGGTGCTAGCCTCGCCGACGTCGCGCCGCTCTCTGCGGACACGCCATTGGATTCCAGCCTCTCGCCCTCCGCCGTCTTCGAGGCGCCAATCGACGCGATCTCACCCAACCCGCAACAGCCGCGCGCCATCGTGGACGATGATCCACAACTGCGCGAGCTTGCCGCTTCCATCCGTGAGTACGGCCTGTTGCAGCCGCTGCTGGTAACGATTAGCGGCGAGGACGACCACGGCCCGCTCTTCCAACTGATCGCCGGTGAGCGACGCTGGCGGGCGTCGCGCATGGCCGAGTTGCGTTCGGTGCCGGTGGTGATTCGCGAAGCGACCCCGCAACTGATGCTGGAGATGGCGCTGATCGAAAACCTCCAGCGCACCGACCTCAACCCGCTCGAAGAGGCGCAGGGTTATCTGATGCTGATGGAGGAGTATGGGCTGACGCAGGAGTTGGTGGCTCAGCGCATTGGCCGCAATCGTGCCACCATCGCCAACACGGTGCGGCTGCTGCAACTGCCCGAAGAGGTTCGCGAGGCGCTGGTAACGATGCCACGCGCCTTCACCGAGGGCCATGCGCGCGCGGTTCTCCAGATCAATGGCGATGCGGCGCGCATCAGCGCGATGAAGATGATTATTGCCAGGGGTATGAGTGTCCGGGAGTCGGAGGAATTGGCTCGCCGGATGAACGAGCGCGCACTCGGGATGGCCAACGACCGTCGCGGCTCGGTGACACGCACCCAGAGTACCGAGACGCGCACACTGGAAGAAGAGTTTACTCGCGCCATCGAGATGAAGGTGCGTCTTCAGCGCACGACGCGCGGCAAGGGCCAGTTGACGCTCTATTTTACCAACGAAGAGCAGCTTCAGACGCTGTATTCGCGGCTGGTGGGCGCGAGCCGTGCCGAACACAATGGCCACGACATCTATGCGCTGATGGACGGCAACGGCGCGCTCAACGCCTCCTATGACGATCTGGCAGATGATGACCTGATCGAGGACGACGAGGACGACGCCGCGAATTGAGGTTCGCCAACGGCTGCTGAGAACCAAGACGCCGTTTGATCGATTCGCTGGGGCATTCATGGTCCGGACGGCTCGCCTGGCGTAGCCTTCGCTCGTCGCCTGCATCCTTGAATTTTTCGGTGCCGGGCGAGGTCCGCACGCGACCATCCTGAGCGACTATCGGCGATTATTGCGGCAAAACGGTAGAGCGCCATACTTTGCCCGCTGCGCTTGACGCTGCTGGTATCGTGGCGATACGCTCCCTAGTGGCGATGATGCGCCCCGATGGCGTGCCGCGAACACGATGAATAACCCAGGAGTAGATGATGAACAACCGCCCAGAGGCGCGGTCGTACGGCTGGAATCTTGGTATTCTCAGTGGCGTATTCGCCGCGCTTCAGGTGTTGATTTCCGCCTCGGCGGCACGGGCCAACATCTTCTCCATCGAGAGCATGCGCTGGGCACTTTCGCGCCTGCAAACCGGTGGCGGCAACCCGCTTCCGTTGTTGCGCCCCCTGGGAGCAGTGGTGTTGGTGTCTTACGGCGCGATGGTCGTCACCGGGGTGGCAAGCCTCTGCCTGAGCTGGTATGCGGGACGGCTCACCGCGTATGTGCATGGGCGGCGAATGGGTGGTGCGGGCGCGGGTTTTCGAGTCGCGCTGCTCAGTGGACTCATCTGGATGGCATTCACCGTCATCATCTCGCTCTTTCTTCACAGTGATGGCACCATTACCGGTGTGGTAGCCTCAACGCCCGATGGCTCCGCCCTTGCGCCGCAACTCATCGGTGTGCTGATTCAGGAGCTTATCCTCGCCGCGATTGGCCTTGGGTTCGGCGCATGGGCTGGCTATATCGGCTCTGGGAGCGCGCCACTGGCCAAGATGCCCGCCACGCCGCCAATGCCTCAACCCGTTGTGTATGGCTACCAGCCGATGTACCCGATGTACCCGGTGCACCCGATGTATGGCGCAAATCCTGGCCCCCAGGGCTATAGCGGCTACCCGGTGCCGCAGCCGCTAGCGCAAGGGTATCCTTACCCGTCACACCCCGCGCCATACGCGCCGCCAGTGAGCGCTGTCCCGCCCTCATATCCGCCCCCGCCGGACTATTATCGGTCGAATGGCGCCAACGCGACTGCGAATACGCCTCAGCAGGCGGATCAGGCCCAGCCGACCAGCACGGAACTGACCAGCACGCAACCGAGCGAGTGAACCGGCGATTCTTGTCAAACGGCGCGCCATCGACTAGGATTGCCAGTGGTAGGGTTCTAAAGATTGGTAGCGGCTGGATTCGCACTGTGCGCTGTCTAGCCGCATCGCCTCCAGGGAGGATATCCGCATGCAGCCAACGAGGACTGTCTCGGCGTTTCGCATCGGCCTGCTGTTTGGCGTCGTACTGGGAATCATCCTGGTCGGATTGGATGTTGCCCGGCAGTTTGCTTCCGTTGTCGGCATCCTGTTCGACATCGTAGGCATTATCCTGGCGCTGATCGCATACTTCTTTGCCGGCTTCCGCGCCTCCGCGCAGACAGGCAAGGTAAGCACCGGATTAGTCGCCGGGATGTGGACGGGTTTCATCAGTTCGCTTATCAACTCGATCGCCATCGTGCTACTGGCGATTCCGAATCTGCCCGAGTTGACCAAAATGGCCAACCAGCAGATTGTCGATCAGGGCACGAATACCTCATTCCGCTATACTGATACGTTTCTGTTAGTTGTCCTCATTGTCGCCCTCGTCATATTTACGCTTATCGTCGGCGCGATCGCGCTTGGCATCGGGGCGATTGGCGGCGCGGTGGGCAAGGGGCGCGCGCCACTGCCGCAGCAGGCCTATCAGGATTCGCTGTATCAGCCGCCGATGGGCGGCTATCCGCCGCAACAGCCGTACCAGCCGTACGGTGGCTACCCATCCCAGCAACCGCCATACACCGGGTATCCGCCCCAGCAGCCGCAGCAGGGTGGCGAGTATCATCCTCAGCCCGGTAACTACCCGCCTGAGTCTGGTGGCTATCCGCCGCCGCGCTAACTTCGCCGTATTGGAGAAGGCTACCGCGCCATTGGGTCGTCCGCGATTCGGTGGCGCGTTGCTCGTCCGCATACCTTTGCCGATTGTCAATTCGTCATTGTATACTGGCGGGCAGAGAACGAATGTTCCTCCTCTATAAATGCGTGAGGCTTGCCATGTCACAAGAGTTCGCCGGGATGAAGTTGCGCTGCAAAGACGGCCACTGGGAGATGGCCGATTTTGAGTTGCGCAACATCGTGGGCGCGTCGGGATTCGAGATGTGGGTGTTCTGCGAGGCGGGCGGCCATAACGGCGGGCACTGGCTCGCGCCTGAGTCTCCCGATACCGAACGCGTGGTCGTCGTCAGCGCGCCCTATCAATGGCCCTCGGCGGTGGACGCCTTCGCCGCGCGCGACCGCTTCGCCTCACAGCAGGGGAAATAGCGCCACCGCACTGGCTGCGGCTGGTATCGCGTATGGCTGGTGACCGGAGCATACATGCCCTGACGTCCGATGCCAAGCGGTTTCATGCCAGATCTGCTGAAATCATTGGAGGATACCACCTCCGAGCCCGCGCAGGCGAGCTTTGTGGCCCGCAGGCCATCCAGGCGCGGATTCATCCGCCCGCCTCCTGTATGAGCCTGGAAGCGTTGCAGTGCCTCCGCGCGGACGACGTTTCCCAACACAACGCTATGGAGCCAGCAGTTCGCGGAAGTGCGCCAGAAACTGCTCGGGTTGTTCGAGCATCGGCGCGTGGCCACAGTTCCTGAGGACCACCTCTTGATAACTGCCACCATTGCTGGCGTAGCGGTCCAGCAGCGCGCGTGTCTGCGTCAACATC
>DAHUXT010000349.1 GCA_027307065.1 Ktedonobacteria bacterium | reverse complement strand
AAGATCCACCAGCGTCAGGAGCTTCCGCGCTGATTGATCCAGCCGCGCCATGATCGCTTGCACGTGCTCAGGGTCACTGAGTGCCGCTACTATTCGGCGTCGGGACATTGTGACATCATCCGTGGATTCGGCTCCCAGGATGCGGCGCGCAATCGTTGCGACATCCGCCGCGTGCATGCGGGCGAGAGTCGCTTCGAGCGAGGGTGCGGCCGTCGAGGCGGATGTACGCTGAGTTATCAGGGGCGCTTGTTCGTTGCCTCCGCTTATCAAGTCATCGTGAGCGGATTGTTCGATGGCATGAGGTGGTAAAGTTGGCGATTCAAGTTCATCGGTGATAAAGTCGCCTGGATGGGTGATCCAGGCGGAGAGGGTGGCGGCGACATGCGCGCAGGCTAAAGGGCCAACCTGGCCGCAGTCACACGACCACTTCAGCGATTCGCCCTCGTCAACAACCTCGACCCACACAGTATGCGGCGTCTCGGCGATGACAGTCGCCATCAAACGCTGGCCATCGCGCCGACACGCGGCGACGTTATGGCTCGCGGAGAGATCCAACCCTATGGCGGCAGCATTCAGGCCGCAGAGACGAACGATATCGGCAGGGCGAAGTCCCAGCAGCGCGGGCGAGGGAGTCTGTTCGGATGTCGCCATGCCCTTGTCTCTCTCTGGTGTGCCTGCTACGATGCCTCCACAGCGTACTCATTCTCATCAATATCGAGTATGCGCATAATGTGACGCGGCGTCAACGTCGCCTAACAGCCGACAACTCAACCTCTATGTCTCCGCACTCATGAGAGGCTGGACGAACCCTTGCTGCGTACGACACGGGCGTAAATGACCGTTAGTGGACTTCCTCTTCTACATCATCGAGGTCACCCAGTTCGTCATCATCCCATTCGATTTCATCATCGTCTTCGTCGTCGAACTCATCTTCCCACTCATCATCGTCAAATTCGTCGTCCATGTCGTCGATGTCGTCCTCGTTCGTCTCGTCTTCGTCACCTGGCCCAGCAAAGAAGAGCGACTCTTCCGCAGAAGAAATCAGCGTCACATCATCGGTAGACAGCATAATGCACGGCCTCCTCAGGAACTCAGCAGGTTGAATGCGAACTCGTACGAAAACAGCTCTCGCAATGTACGATGCGCGTCGCGTGTACGTCCGCTATTGTGCCTGCTCGCAGCAAGCCGCGTCAAGCGGGAAAAGCGGGCTAGGCTCCTGGTGCCCGATGTGCCCGACGCACTGACCCTGGATTTGGTGTTTGGCAGCGGGGACAACGATCTTGGATTGGGAGCAGGCTGAGACGACAGTTTACACACTCGCGCGCAATCGACTGATGGCAACTCTGGCAGTATACAGCATCCGGGGCGGTCAGTTGTCCGCATGTCTGACAAACATGCAGCAGTGCGCTGGATGGCCCAGCTGTAGCGCGGTGCGCCTGTGCCCGCGAATTTGGACTGCTCCGCCTAAAGGGATCCTGTCCATCACTGCCACTGGTCATCGGGCCAGATGGGGCGGGGTAGCCACCAGCGGGAATCGTGTCGAACCGCGACGATGCCGTCGGCTGCTCGATTTGCTGCTGGCCAGCGCTGGGCGTTGGCGCACCAGCAGCCGCTCCGGGAGCGTACTGGCGATTGTAGTGTGTCGGCGGCGCGGGCATGCCAATTCCTGGTGGATAATACGGCTGCTCGTCATCGGCAAAAGGCGAGCGCGGATGCAGTGGATCCCAGGTTGGCGTCTCGGCAGGCGCTATTGGCCGCTTGGGACTATTCGCTGGTCGCGGAGCCGGTGGGCTATAGACACTGCGCGGTCCCGCCGCCACGATGGCATCCACTGGCGATGCGCCTTCGCGAAAGCAGAGCGTGATATTTGGGGCGAGCAACAGCAAGTCGCCAGCGTTGAAAATATGCTCTTGCACCCGCCTGCCCTTGAAGTGGAGACCGTTGGTGCTGCCAAGATCGAGAATACGCCAGCGACCCGCCGCGCACCGCAATTCTGCATGCTGGCGCGAAATCTGGCCGTCGCGCAACACGATGTCATTCTCGGCCTGGCGCCCGATCCTCAGATGATCGCCCTCGAGTGCAAAGCGGCGCACCTGATGCGCGATACTGATCTCCAGATAGGCCATCTTGCCCTCCAGCGCAGACCCCTGGCAAGCTCAACACTATCAGCCGTCGTTTTTGCCCCCGAAGTGGCTGTACAACGCAAACCATCTGTAGCGCCAGTATAGCACTATCCCTTGATCACGGTGATATCCATAGGCTATCGGTAACGTCGCTAGCGCGCATCAAAAGGTCATCCGGTCATCCGGTCAACGACTGTCGAGCAGGTCATCCCGCCGGGCAAGCGGAAGTTCTGGCAACAGGTCACCCGCTAACAGGCCAGCATCGCCCAGGTGCGCGCTCACTCGTCTCCCGGCGAGCGCGTGCAGATACACTGCGACAGAGGCGGCATCGTATGGCTCCATCCTCTGCGCCAGCAGGCCAGCCGTTGTGCCCGCCAGCACATCGCCCGTGCCCGCGGTGGCCAGCGCCGGATTAGCGTTGCCGTTGATTCGTAGCGAACCGTCGGGTGATGCAACCAGCGTGTACGCTCCCTTGAGTACGACAATGTGCCCCCAGTCACGCGCTGCCTCGCGCACCACAGCGAGCCGGTCGGCGCCACCACCCGATACGGAAGCGCCACCCCGCAGACGCGTCATCTCCCCTGGATGTGGTGTCAATACGGTCCGTGGCGGAAGCCGATGCCACCAGTGGTCGAGCGTCGCCAGATAGTTCAGCCCGTCGGCGTCGACAATCAACCGTGGGCGCTTGTCTGGCGCGAGCGCCATCAAGCCAGCGAACAAACGATCCAGCAGTCCAGCGGCGGTCTGCGCCTGGCCCAGCCCTGGGCCAACCACCAGCGCATGGTATCCGTCGAGTTGTTCCAGAATTGCCCGCGCGCGCTCCTGTGGCGGTGATGAATCAGGAGGAAGCTGGATGTAGGTGATTTCGGGCAGCATGGTGGCATAGTATGGCGCAAGCTCGCGGACCGTCGCCAGCGTGACCAGTCCAGCGCCAATGCGGGCTGCCGCGCCGCATACCAGATACGCCGCGCCGATGTAATTGGGCGAGCCGACAAGAGCCATCACCTTGCCAAATGTGCCCTTGTTACCATCGAGCGGTCGAGACGGCAACAGCGGACTGATCATGCCGTCGTCCAGCATCACGATCCCCGCTTCAACGGGCATGTCATCGGGCAGTCCAATGCTGCCCACCTGCAACTCACCCACATAGGACGCTCCGGGGAAGAGCAGCAACCCGACCTTGGGCAAGGCAAGCGTCACAGTGAGATCGGCGGCGAGCGTGCCGGGGTCAATCGCGCCCGAATCGGCATTGAGCCCGCTAGGCAGGTCCACCGCTACGACATAGAGATCGCGACGCCGCGCGCGTTCCTGCTCCAGATCGGAGAAAACCACTATCATGCTGTCGGCTGTGAACTGCAGTTCTCAGCCAATGATGCCAACCGCATGAGCGAGGTGCTCGCTGAGAAGCTGAGAGCGCGGGGGCTGGACGTT
>DAHUXT010000348.1 GCA_027307065.1 Ktedonobacteria bacterium | reverse complement strand
GACAGTGATGGTGCCGCCCGCGAACCACGGCCGCCGCAACTTGGCCAGCGCCTGTTTGCGCGCCAGCAGACAGCCGACGCCAGTGGGATAGCCGAAGATTTTGTAGAAGGAGATCGGCACAAAATCAGGATGCCACTGGCTGAGATCAAGTTGATTGCTCGGCACGAACGCCGCCGCATCCAGCAGCACATCCCAGCCTTTGGCCTGCGCCACTGAAATCCAGTCCAGCGCGTGCTGTACTCCCGAAAAATTGGACTGCGCCGGATAGGCGAACAGGTTGTGGCCGTCGGGGTTCGCCTCGTCCAGGTGTGCCGTCAGCGCGTCGGCGTCCATCCGCATATCGGGCGGCAGCACCGGGGTGTAGATCACCTTTGCCCCGGCGGCGGCGGCAAACTCGCGGATGCCGTTCACCGAGTTGTGGTTGTCGAAGGTAAGGAGGAAACGGTCGCCGGTCCGAAACGGGTACGCCTCGCCCACCAGGCGCAGCGCCCCAGTCGCGTTCGGCGTAAAGATGGCGACATACTCGTCAGGCGAGGCGGTGAAGAAGGCGAGGATCGCCTCGCGCGTCAACTCGACATGCGTGGTGGACGACATCGAGGTGGGGTTGGACGAATGGGGATTGCCGAAGACGTGATTGCGCAGCAGGTCCATGTGCGCGCGTAGCTGCGACTCCGCGTAGAGGCCACCGCCTGTGTAATCGAGGTAGATGTGTCCCAGCCGGTCCAACCGCTCGTACTCGGTCGCGCGCAGGTCATCCAGGTGGCTTGTCGCGGCAAACGCGGGCGTCTCACGGCGGAAGGCGGCCTCGGCCTCCGCCAACGATTGCGGCATCTCCATTGATGGCTGCGAAACGTCGTGCGTGGCAGACATGCGACCTCCCTAATGTGATGCGGCTGGCTGGCGCTCGGCCAGCGAAGCGATCATCGAGCCGAAAATCAGCCGTCCATCCTCGCCGCCGAGAATCGCCTCGGCACAGCGTTCCGGATGCGGCATCATCGCGGCAACATTGCGTCCCTCGTTGATGACACCAGCAATATTGCGTCGCGAGCCGTTGGGGTTGGCATCGGGCGTCGGGTTGCCCTGCGCGTCGCAGTAGCGCACCAGCACACTGTTCGTCGCCTCCAACCGGTCGAGCGTCTCGTCGTCGCCAAAGTAGTTGCCCTCGCCATGTGAGATGGGGATGCGAAGCACCTGGCCAGGTCGACACAGCCGCGTGAAGGGCGTATCGGTGTTCTCCACGCGCAGATGCGTCCAGACGCAGCGGAACTCCAGGCTCTGGTTACGCAACAGCGCGCCCGGCAACATGCCCGCCTCCAGCAGAATCTGGAAGCCGTTGCAGATGCCGAGCACGAGTCCGCCACGGTCGGCAAACCCTTTGATGGCGCCCATCACTGGCGCGAAACGGGCGATGGCTCCGGCGCGCAGGTAATCACCGTACGAGAAGCCGCCCGGCAGCACGATGCAGTCGCAGCCCTGCAAGTCGGTATCCTGATGCCAGATAGGCACAGCCTCTTGTCCAAGCACCGGACCCAGCACGTGCAGACAGTCTTTGTCGCTCCACGTGCCCGGAAACACCACTACGCCGAATTTCATGATTTCATCCCCTATGTATTGTCCGTGCGCCGCAAGGCAAAGTGTCCATCGAGTTGCGCGTGCCGTAGGCTGAGACTTACAGCTAATCCCAGAATGGGAGTACTCTGCCGCCTATTCAGAGTGAGATGCGCGATCAGGATTAACCGTGGCATTGATGCCGCGGATGACCGTCCCGAGCATCACACGAATCAACCCTCGACCCATTCTTCGCCGTCTTCGGCGACCTCTTTCTTCCAGATGGGCACGGTCGTCTTGAGGGTATCTATCGCGTAACGGCACGCCTCAAACGCCTCGGCGCGATGCGGGCACGCGACCACCACGACCACGCTGCACTCGCCGATTTCCAGCCGCCCGATGCGATGCACGAGGGCTACATGATCGGTCTGCCAGCGCTGGCCCACCTCAGCGGCGATCGCGTTCATCCGCTCCTCGGCCATCTCCGGATAGGCGTCGTATTCGAGGTAACGGATGTTCTTGCCCCGCGCATGGTCGCGCACGACGCCCTCAAACGTGACGACCCCGCCATCGCTGGCATGCGTCGCCTCATCCACCAGCGCGCGAACAGCCGCGCCGTCGAGCGGGTCGCGGGTAATCTTCACCACAGGCGCCATCGTTAGCCACCTCCCAGCGGGGGAATAAACACCACCTCGTCACCGTCGTGCAGTGGAGCATCCGGCGCGACATAGGCGCGATTGACGGCGACAGCGCACGGCGGCAGCAGTCGCGCCAGCGCGGGATACCGTTCACCGAGCAGCGCGCGCACCTCGGCGGCAGTCGCGTCCGTCGGCACGTCGAGCGGCTCGCCCTCGATCCCGATCGCTTCGCGCAGCCCCGCGAAGTAGCGTATCCGCACCTGCATCATCACAAGTCCTTCAATAGGGCGCCGCAGCATCACATGGGTATTCTATCAGAATCAAGGGGCGGGCAGGTAGCAGAGGAGCGCCTGAGCCAATTGCGGTGATTGCGGTGATTGCGGCGTCACGGTCCCAAGACGGGCGTACTCGCCCAGAAACCAACGTTCTCTTTAGGCGCTTGGTATCGCCAGATTACCTTGCCCGTTGCAACATCCAATGCATAGAGGTAGCCAACCCACGGATCGCCGCACAGCGGGCTGTCGAAGCAAAAGCCAACGCCAGCCCTCACGAAGATTGTCGTCTCTGTAACCACTGGGATTGACCAAGCAAAACGATCGTCGCTCGATACCTTATCGGGGTTGAACAGCGGGTATGCGCGTAGAAGTGTGCCGCTGGTGACATCGAGTACATCAAGAGTTGGCCCGGTGCCGACATAGAGGTGTCCATTGGCCAAGACAGGTTGTCCAACGAATTGACTGCTCGCCTGGAAGCGCCAGAGTGTCTTGCCATCGGAGGCGCGCAACGCATACAGGTAGCCCAAGTCGCTGGAGAGGTAGACCACGCCATTCACCAGGAATGGCACCGACGTGAAAAGATGGGTGCTAACCGCCGTTTCCCACATGTGCGCCCCATCACTGCCCGAAGCGCTTCTACATCCATACCCGAATGCACTTTGATATTGATAATGACCATGCCATCCGCAGCCGCGAAATCACCGAGATCGGTTCCTGCCGACTCGCTATGCGACACCCGCCAGAGCACGTGGCCATCACTGGCACGAAGGCCGGTGAGCGAGACCACTTCTGGAACGGCGGGATAGGTCGAGTTAGCAACGACGAGTACCCCGTCGGTCAGCGCGAGTGTAGACCAGACCACGCGCTCAAACGGCACGCGCCAGAGCACACGACCATTGCTCGCGTCGATCGCGTAGACCCATCCGCTCGCTCCGCATTGCACATCTCCACCGCCACTTTCCGACAGCGCGACATAGATCACGCCAGCGACGACGAGCGGAGCACGGGACGAGGCACAGCCAGCTACTGGCGTCTGCCAGCGTGTGGTGCCATCTTTCGCGTTGAAGGCATACACCGCCGACGAAGCGTGGTCATTGACGGTCAGCGTATCGAGGGT
>DAHUXT010000347.1 GCA_027307065.1 Ktedonobacteria bacterium | reverse complement strand
ATCCGCTTTTCGGGCCACGCAGTTTGACAGCCCTCAGCCGCCAGGCCTATACTGGCCCCGTCCGCCGAGCAGGGAACACTATCGCGACTGAGCGCGAACGCGCGCGGGCAGGGGGATGGCATGGGCTGGGATGATGATCCACGTAGGTCAGCGCGCAATCCACGGATGGGGGCGCCAGGAGCCTCCAGCCGCCGAAACCCCGCGCCTCCCGGACTCTTCGACCCCTATCAGCCGAATGGCAGCGCGCGCATGCCCACTCCTGGCGCAACAGGACGCTGGGCCGCGCCTGATCAGGCGGGTTGGACGTCTACCCACATGGTGGCGGTTCCACAGCATCACCACTTCTCACTGTTTCACGACGGCAATGCTGGGCATCTCTGGCGTGGCGAGGTTGCGTCACTGCTCGGTGAGGCCGTCTTCACAACCGGAACGCTCATTTGGCTCGTCGGCCTGGCGGGATCTCCACTATTGGTCGCGTTGATGCTGGCGTCGCTTGGTATCCCCTGGCTGCTGGCGGGTCCCCTCGCCGCGCCGCTCACCCGTGTCGTCGAGCCGGGGCGTGGGCTTGCGTGGATTGGTCGCCTGCGTTTCCTGCTGGCGCTTGGCCTCATCCCGATGCACTTCCGCACGGTCTATCCCATCGTCTTTGCGATCATCTTTGGCATCGCTCTGCTAGGCCGTCTGCGCGAGGGGCTGCGGGTCGCGGCTTTCCGGGTCTGCCTGGCTCCAGGCGAGCCGGAGCGCGTCTCATCCGATCTCTACATCGGCGGCGCTGTCATCGCGGTGGTTGGTCCACTGCTCGCGACACTCGCCTATACATTGGTAGGCGAGCGCATTCTGCTGGTGAGTGCCTTCGCGGCAGTTTGTTATCTGCTCGCCTCGAACTCCGATGGTTTCCTCGATGCGTTAGCGCCGGCGAAGCGCGCATTCTTCACAGCCCAGCCTGATGAGGCTGACGTCGCCGAGCTACTGGAACGTGACGACGGCAGCGAAAACCTCGACGACCCGGAGACGCGCCGCGAGTTGGCGCTGCCGGAGTGGTATCAACTCGCACCCTCGACACTGGGGCAGGCGTTTGCCGAGCTTCGGGGTGGCATGGCGCTGGCGGGCGGCGCTCCGATCAGTCGGGCTGCTTTGCTAGCACTGTGCACGCTTGGGCTAACCGGTGGCGGGCTTGCCGCACTGGAAATCTTCTTCATACAGGATCGTCTGGGGCTGCCCGGTTTTTATCTGGGCGCGCTCCTTGCCGCTGAGGCGGGCGGCCTGGCACTGGGAGCATTGCTGGGCGATGCGGTCGCGCAGCGTGGGACGGGGCGCCCTACGATGGTCGTCGGCATCATTGGCACGGGCGTTGCTCTGGCCGCGATGACGATGGCCCCGATGATGCTTGCCGTTCTCGGCTGTGCCCTGCTGATCGGCCTCTTCAATGCGCTGGCCGTTACTGGCGCGCGTGTTGGCCTGTTCGCCGGCTTCGCGGGCTTCGAGCGGCGGGCCATTGGATCAGCCGAGACATGGCTCGTCGCGCTGTGTGGCGTCGTCGGCGCGCTGCTCTTCACACTCTTCTACGCGGGCGTTGGCGGCCTTGGCAATGTCCCCTCGGCAGTGGCGCGACTGCCCTTCCCTGGCTGGCCGGTGGGAATGGTGCTGCTGGGCGCGGGTGTTAGCCTGGTGATCGCGGGTGTGCTCTTCGCGGTGCTCTCCGCCCGCAAGCAATCCGCCGAAGCGACATCGGCCGGGGCATCTGCCGGGAACTTCCACGACTACGACGAGGACTACGACGCGCCTGGTGACGGGAGCGCCTATATGTCCGCAGCGATGCCCGCCGCCGATGGTTGGGATGACGTCCAGCGTGGCGACCAGCGTG
The DNA here is from genome assembly GCA_027307065.1 of Ktedonobacteria bacterium. GTDB lineage: Bacteria > Chloroflexota > Ktedonobacteria > Ktedonobacterales > JADMIN01 > DAHUXT01. The sequence goes on along the minus strand of DAHUXT010000347.1, from coordinate 1,715 downwards.
GCGGTTGGGATGACGATGGCTACGATGATGCGCCCCCGGCATATGGCTCGGCGCAAGGTGGCCGCTTTGGTGGCGGGTATGGTGGCGCAGCCGCCGGACGCTCGGGCAGTCGCACACCCAATCGTCGGGGCGGGTTGCTAAGCGGCAACGCTGGTGGCAACGCAGAGGACGCGGACGACGACTCCCCATGGCGGCGCGGTGGATCGCCAGGCGGCCGCCGCAACCGCTGATAGTAACTGACTGGGTCGGATGCGGCGGGGTGTGTATAGCCCTGCCTTCTCCACACGCTCACCCTATCTCCTGCGAGTGAAACTACGGGCGAAGCTACGGATGCTCCGTGGTGTATGCGCCCCACCTCAGGCATACTGACCACAACGGACGTCGTGCCCCCTTCTCCCCGTTGCATGGGAGACGCGATGGTCCGCTCTTTCTCGCATCTCATGTGTGTCTCTTGGTCGTCGCAGCATGTTATACTCTCCCCACCATGGGGAGTTCTCCTGACTGCAGGAGACAAAGGAGGGCAGCCATCATGTCGTCGGTAGAGACATCAGCCGGGGCGCTCGGTGGATCGGGGCATTCGGGTGCGAGCGCACTGCCGAAACGTTCGCTCGGCGGGCTCATCGCCATCAGCATCTTCTGGTTCGCGCTGAACTTCCACTGGGCCGCCGTGGGCGTCATCCTTGTCCCCAGCCAGGTCATCGGCCTGCTCCTGCGCGAGGCGCCAGCGGGTTCGCTAGCAAGCCAGGCCACCTGGGTCAACGATCATGCCGGGCTGGCGCAGGCCATCGTCGTCGCGCCGGGACTCATCGTTGCGCTGCTCTCGAATCCGTTCTTTGGCCTGCTCAGCGACCGCACCCCTGGCCGCTTTGGCCGCCGCCGCCCCTACGTCTTCTTCGGCACGCTCGTCAATGTCGTCGGCCTCGGAATGATGGCGCTGCTGCCCGCTCTGCTGGTTGGCAGCCATGATGGTAACGTCCTCGGCGCCGGACTCTTCCTGCTGATGGCTGGCCTGATGGTCGTGCAGTTCTCCAATAACTCCGCCGCCGCGCCATTCCACGCCCTTCTGCCAGACCTCGTACCACAGGAGCAACGCGGCAAGGCGTCGGGCATCATGGGGCTGGCCTATTGGTTCGGCACCATCAGCGGCGCGATTGTGCCCACACTCTTCGGCTTCAATTCCACCGCTCTGCTGGCTGGCAACCAGGATGCCGCAACCTATCAACAGGGTATAGTCCTCGCCTATGCCAGCACCGCTGGCGTCATCCTGCTCATGGCCATACTGACGTTCGTGTTTGTCCGTGAGATGCCCTGGCAACCTTCGATGGTGTCAAAGGTCGAGCGCGCGGCGCAACGCCACACGATGCGCGATCTTGGGCTGACACTCCTGACTCTTGTCGCGATCGTCGGCGGTGTGTATCTGTTCGCGCGGACGACTGGGCAGCCACTCAGCGAAGATGGGCTGAGCTACGTGCAACTCATCGGCGTCGCCATCGCTTCGGTGGGCGCGGCGTTTGCCTTCGACTTCCGCCCACGGCGCAATCCCGATTTTACCTGGGTTGTGCTCACACGCATGCTGGTGATGATGGGCGTCTACCTGGTGCAGAACTTCCTGCTGCTGTACATGCAGAATGTCGCCCATGCCCCATCGCCGCAAAGTGCCACGACAACCTTCATCATCCTGCTAACTGTCTCCGCCACGCTGAGCACCCTCTTCG
>DAHUXT010000346.1 GCA_027307065.1 Ktedonobacteria bacterium | reverse complement strand
CCATCCACTGGTAGGCAAGCGTCGGAAAATCGAGGTCAGCCATGACGATGCGATTGCGGTCGCCCAGATCGAGCCCGGTAGCAATCTCGCTCAGCGCGGCCGAGACATTCGGAGCGATGGCCACTTCGTGCGGATGGGCGCCAATCAGCGTAGCGAACTTGTTCCGCACCTCGGCAATCTCGCCCACCCACATCTTGTACCACGCCGACGCGCCGTACTCGTTCCACAACTCCTGGAAGCGCGCCATCCCGGCCATCGACCGGGTCGAGAGCGCGCCAAGCGAGCAACTGTTTAGGTACGTCTTGCGCTGGAGTATCGGGAACTCTTTGCGCCATGAGATCAGGTCGCGATGCGGTTCTAGAGCTTGCTTCTGGATCGTGTCAATCGCCGCTGGCCTGGCACGTTGGGTTCTGGTTGTTTGTGTCGTCCTGGACGCCGCCCGCTTTACCGAAGGAGTGGCTGGCTCGATTGCCGCGCCGTTGCTGCTCTCAGCCGTCTTCCGCTGCACGTTCTCGCCTCCGCACGAATATCGCTACACCGCAATGCGCTTAGAAGGCAATTGTACCACGGTCGAAACGGTCGAAACCGCCGAAAATCCAGCGGCCGTCGCGCGTGCTACACTGCAGCATCGCGTGTAGAGTTATAGTCCAATCGCCACATTTGGCGAGCGTATCGTATCGGAAAGAGGCAGGAGCACCCATGGCCAGCGCGGAGATCGAGCTACAGGGACACATCATCGATTCGTTTATTCTACCGCGTGTCTGGGGAGCCATTGAAGAGGCAGGCGCGCACTTCCACGTCCGCGAGATGCGCATCGGCACAAGCGAGACCGAGCCGAGTTACGCCCGGATCGAGGTGTCCGCCGAAAGTCAGCAATTGCTCGACGATCTTATGCCAGAGTTGCAGCGTCTGGGGGCTGACCTCGCCGAGGAGCAGAATGTCCGCACGGCACGCGTCACCCAGGCTGGTGTGCTGCCCGACGATTTCTATTCCACGACCAATCTTGCAACGCAGGTGCGCGTTGGCGGCGAGTGGCTTCCAGTGGCGGACATCGAAATGGATGTCGCCATCGTCATCGCTCCCGACGGCAAATCTGCCCGCACTGCGCCAATGCATGAGGTGGAGCTTGGTGACGAGGTAGTGGTCGGCTACGAGGGCGTGCGCGTCGAGCCGCAGGAGCGCCCTCGCCAGCGCGAAGCATTTGGCTTCATGCAAAGCCCCGTGTCGTCCGAACGCGCGAAGGCGCTCGCCATCCGTGAAGTTGCCGACGCGATGATCTCCGCGCGTTCGCGTGGCGGCAAGATCCTCTGGGTGCTTGGCCCAGCTATCGTGCATACCGCCGCGCGCGATTCGGTCGCCGAACTGATACGGCGTGGATACATCCAGGTCATTTTCGGCGGCAATGCCATCGTCGCGCATGATATCGAGGCGGCGCTGTTCGGCACATCGCTGGGCATCGATCTCAAGACGGGCGAGCCCGTAGAACACGGCCACCGCAACCACTTGCGCGCGATCAACAAAGTACGCTCGCTGGGTTCGCTGGACGCCGCCCACCGCGCGGGACTCCTCGGCGATGGCATCGTCGCGTCGTCGCTGGAGCATGGCGTCGATCTGGTGCTGGCGGGCTCCATCCGTGATGATGGCCCAATGCCGGGTGTCATCACCGATAGTGTGGCCGCTCAGGGACGCATGCGCGAGGCTGCTCACGGGGTAGAGGTCGCGGTGATGGCTGCCTCGATGCTCCATGCCATCGCTACCGGGAACTTGCTGCCCGCCTCGGTGCGCACGGTGGTTGTGGACATCAACCCGGCGGTCGTCACCAAATTGGCCGACCGTGGCAGCGCGCAGGTCATGGGCCTCGTGACCGACGTCGAGCTTTTCTTGAGCGCACTCGTGGATGTCCTGCCCACCCGGTAGCCGGGAACACAGTTTAGCTCCTTTCCCCGTCCTGTATTATGGCAACAGCAAGCGTCTGGCAACTTGCTAGACCAATGCGTTGAGAATGAGGAAGGGCAGCCTACTGTGGTGACATCGTATCGAAAAAGATTGATACGCTTAGCCGGCTTGCTTTCGCTGGTGGCGCTCGTGGCGGCATGTGGCGAGAACAAGCCGTCAACCAATGGCGCGGACACCAGCCTATCTGCGGTGAAAACCCCGCAGAGCACCGCGACATTCGCCGCTTCTCCCTCGCCGACGGATGTCCCGCTGCCATATGCATTTCCCAAGAAATGGAATTCCGCGCCAGATGGAGCGGATTTGCCGCAATCGCCCGCGACGGTCGGCAGCTTTGCCTTCTCGCCATCATCGCCACGTACCGGCTATTTCTGCATCGTGTCTCCGAATGCCACCGACGATTCAGCGACAGTGCCACCTGCGGTAGGCGCCACGACTGATGGCGGCCAGACCTGGAACGGGATTACCAGTTCGGCGGGTCGCTATAAGTCAATATGTCAGGTCTATCTCGATCAGACCAATGCCAAGGATGTTTTCGTTGCGGCGGGCAATACGCTCAATTCAGGCTCCGCGCCGAATCCCCTGTTTCGCAGTCAGGATGGCGGGGCCACCTGGGCGCACATCAACCAGCCGACCATCACCGGCAACGGGAGCTTCATCGCCGGATTGGCCGTCGTGCAGTCGCGCATCCTTGCTATGATCGCTCCACTCGCCCAGGCCGGACCACCAGCCTTCTCCCTCTATGCGAGCGATGACGGCGGCCAGACGTGGAAGCCTATCACCATTTCTGTCAATGGCCAGCCGTTACAATTCGGCGAGCAGATGTGGGTCTCGGGCGCCGTCGTGTATGTCGAGGCCGGAGCAGGCTGCACCTCAGCGTGTGGCGGCATGCGAGCGCCAATCGATCATGAAGCCGTCGGCAAGCAACTCGGAACAATGCCTCGAACCGGCCCGCACTCCAGTGGAGCACCGCCCGTCAGCCTCTACTTCAAGTCCTATGATGGCGGCCGGACCTGGCATCAACTACCCACCCCGGTGACGAACCTGGGCAATATCTCCGTGCAGCGTTCCGCCGACGGCTCGACCACCTACATTGTGGGCACCGCGGGCAATGTCCCGAACGAGCCAGCGAATATCGTATTCGCCTATTATTCAGGCGACGGCGGAGCAACGTGGCGGCGACTGCCCACCTTGCAGGGTGTGGAGAATGGCTTTCCCGATGCCAATTCGCTCGGCGCGTTTGGCAACTATGTGCTGCCAGACGGGTCGGTCATCAGCACCGCCGACCATCTCAACGGCACACAGTATGGAGGCGACGCGGGTGCGTTTCTGCTGAACCCGGCGGACGCATCGCCCGCATGGCGCCCGCTCATCCGCACGCTTAACGGTCAGACGGTGCAGACGATACCGACCAACACTGGCGTACGCGTGTGGGGACTGCAGCTGATTCCCCAGCAGTCTGGTGGCTTCCTGGGGTACTTCGATCTCCCCTAATACTGATTTCGCCTGGGTTATTGTTATTGGCGCGTGCCTGCCCTCTCCCCCGACCCCTCCCCGGCGCGGGGAGGGGAGCCAGAACGCGAACACTGCGTTGGAATCCCGCCTCGGGTCGGGGAGGGGAGTCAGCAGG
>DAHUXT010000345.1 GCA_027307065.1 Ktedonobacteria bacterium | reverse complement strand
GGCGGCTACCCAGCCGATGTTGCCGCCAAGTTCGCCGATGTACCGCAGCGCGGAGAGCAGCAGCACCGGCAGCGCCAGCGCTCCCACCGCCGCGGCTGCGACCTCAGTTGGAAGCAGCATTGCCCGCGCGATCAGATTGCCGGATAGCTCTAGCCAGCCAAGTGGCAACGTTGGCAGCGTGATGGGTTTCTGGAGCAATTGCCAGATGCTGTAACCGAGGGCGACGGGTATGCCGATCAGGCCGGCTGTGCCCAGGAGAATCCCCCAGCCACGCAGGAGTACCGCGATAATGCGCGAGCCGGGTTTGGCAGCGCGGGGCGAGCGCAGTGAGGAGAAGACCGACAGCGCAAACTGATGGTCTAGCCGCGCCGGACCCCGCCGCAGCAACAATTCCAGCAGCAGCCGCATGCCGAGGGTGACGCTCGCCGCCAGCGCCAGCGCGCCCACCGGGGCTACCAAGCCTTGAGCGATCACCGCAATCAGCGCGAGCACAAGGCCGAGCCAGAGAATCATCACCGCGTCGCCCGCGACCGATGGAAGGAGGCTCCAGAGCAGCAACTCGAAGTTGCTCGCCTCCGCGAGCGCAGTCGTGCCGCGCAGATACGCCAGCGCCGCCCCCATTGCGCGTGCATCGGCGGGCGCATTCAGCCGTGCCTGCCACGCGCGCAGTCCATCGCGGTGCAGCCGCACCCGCCGCCGCCAGAAAAGTGGGCGTTTCCGTGGAAGGGGGAACTGTGTGTTGTTGGCGGCAAGTTGGCTCTCGTTGCGCATGCGTGTTATCCGGCGGGCGATGGCAATCGCGCTCTGGCGATACACCTCCTCGGCGCCGGTCTGTTCAAGGCGCTCCTCCGCCACGGCCAGCCAGGTTGCGTCGGCAAGATCGGCGTAGGCGCGGACTGTCTCGAAATAGGCGCGCTCGTGGGTTTTCGCCAGACCGCTCGTCTCGATCGCATCGGGCAGTGTGAGCAACTCGCCCGCGAGCATCTTCTGCTCGTCGAGGGTCTGCCGTGCGACGTCTGGCGGCTCGATGGCTCGCATCTGCTGCGTGAGCGTGCCGGCGTAGGGCGGCATCGATGGCGACCCGGTGGCGCGGAGACGCGCAAGCTTGCTGGTGACACCCAGCGTGTGCGGCTGGCCCGGCTGTGATGCTCCCGGGGTGGATCGTGGGGGCTGTGACGCCGAGGGCAGCTGCTCCGGCGCGCTCGCGGCTGGGATGCGCGGCGTCATCCGTGGCTCGTTGCGGGTGAGGTCGGGCAGGCCAAACGCGGCTGGGTCGTATGGTGATTGCGCGAGCGAACTGGGCGCGGGCACGCCACTCTGGCGGCGCGGCCCACCATTTCCACCAGCCTGCATGGCATCTACTCCTCTCGCGCGTGCCGTCCCGCCTCATTTCCTTAGTGAGCGAGTCAGCGGGATTTCCTACCACGCAAACACACGATTGCCCTCGCATTGTAGCAGTCAGCAGATGTCTGGGCAACAATCGGGGCCGAGATGGCATGACTGCTCACAGCATCGCATAGGGTATCAATGTAAGATGAGTTCCAACAGGTCTGGCAATATTGCGATGAAATAGGTGAGCCGCCAGGAATTGCGCGCTTGCATCCGACCACGACGCGCGGATTTGGAGTTGGGCCGAAGTGCGAGGGCCCGGTCATACGCGCTTATCGCATCGCCGGAGCGCGTATGAAAAAGAGCAACGTCTCCCTTGATCATCCATGCTTCGAAGAGATCTGGCTCGCGCAGAAGAGCCTCGTCCGCGGCATGGTCAGCGTCGTTCCACCGTTCAAGCCGCAGAAGGAGTTTCCCGTTCGCAAGCCAGCGCGCCGCGGAGTCCGGCGAATCATCGAGCTGTCGAGACAGCACTTGCAATGCTTCATCAAACCTGCCCAGCGACATCAGTATCTTCACCTGAAGGGCAAGCGCCGCCTCATGGGAAGGTTCACGTGCCAAGATCAAGTAGCAGACGCCCAGCGCGTATTGCGGCTCGCCCATGCGCACCAGCGCCGTCGCTTTTCCAAAGAGCGCATCGATATCATCCGGATTATGCTGAATCAACACGTCGAAGATTGTTAGGGCCTTTGCTGGTTGTTCATGCTTCAGCAATTCATTGCCGTATGCCACCGACGGATCTGGATCCTGCATTGCCAATTCTCCCGCAGCATGCCAATCAGCGCCATCATGCCAAACACTACTATCACGCCAAACACCGCATGCCGATAACCATACTCTATTCTACGCTACGATCAGAGAACTCGCCCGGTTGCTTCAATACCTTGACATACAAAAAGTTTATGGCTAAACTATATGTGACGGTTAAACGTGCGACAATTCCTACGATGTCATGCGCGTCGTTGTCTCCAGTAGGGAGCGGAACATATGTCAATTCTGGGGCTGCACCATATCTCGATCGTGAGCGCTGATGCGCAGCGCACCATCAACTTTTACACCAAAATCCTGGGTATGCGGTTGGTCAAGCAGACGGTCAACTTTGACGATCCCAAGAGCTATCACCTGTACTTTGGCAATGAGAACGGCACTCCCGGCTCAGTCGTGACCTTCTTCGAGTGGCCCGGCGCCGCGAAGGGCCGACCCGGCATCGGTGGCACGCACCATTTCGCGCTGCAGACGGCGAATCGCGAGACGCTGCTCCACTGGAAGCGCCGCCTGACCGATGCTGGCCTCGCCGTGGATGGGCCGCTGGATCGCCACTATTTCACCTCGATCTATTTCAATGATCCCGACGGTACGATTCTAGAGATCACCACCATCGGCCCTGGCTGGACGATTGACGAGGAGCCCGATGCCATCGGCACGGAGTTTCGCGCGCCGCCCGCCGAGATGCTGATCCGCAACCGCGACGAGGAGCGCATCGCCGCCGAGACCTGGCCAGAACCGGTTCCTGTCATCACGCCAGCAATGGCGCTCAGTCGTGGCATGCATCACATCACCGCAATCGGCTCCGACATCCAGCGGACGCAGGCATTCTTTGGCGACCTGCTCGGCATGCGGCGGGTCAAGATGACGAATAACTTCGACGATCCGAAGTCGGCGCACTGGTACTGGGGCACGGGCGACGGACGTCCCGGCACGCTCATCACCTACTTCGAGCGTGATCCATTGAAGCAGCCACGGCGGCGCTACGGCGCGGGCCAGACGCATCACTTCGCACTGGCGGTGGCCGATGACGAGTCGCAGGTGGCATGGCGCGAAAAGCTCATCGAAGCTGGCTTGCAGGTCACTCCAGTGCTGGACCGCGTCTACTTCAAGAGCATCTATACGAACGATCCCGACGGCCACATCGTCGAACTCGCGACCGTCGGACCCGGCTTCGCGGTAGATGAATCGCCCGATAGCCTGGGACGCTCGCTGCAATTGCCGCCGTGGCTGGAGCAGTCCAGAGCGGAGATCGCGGGCAGCCTCACCTCGCTAGAGGCGCCACAGTGGCAGCCAATGGAGACTCATTCATGAACGATGACCAACAGCAACAAGTATCGAATCCGCACGCGAAGATGCCGCTGGTTACGGCGGGCGAACCGCTGGCCAGCGCCAAGGCGGCGCTGGTGATGGTCCACGGGCGCGGCGCGTCGGCGGAGGATATTCTCAGCGTGAGCGATGT
>DAHUXT010000344.1 GCA_027307065.1 Ktedonobacteria bacterium | reverse complement strand
GACGTGTTCGGGCGCAAGCGCATCCTGTACGTCGGGCTGATCGGGTTCGGGATCACGTCGCTGCTGTGCGCGTTCGCGCTGGCCGTCCTTGCAACCGCGCTCCTGATGAATCAGCCGGCGCAGGTGCATGCCGCATCCAGCGCGCGCTTCTACGGTATCGCGGGTGGTGGCAGAGCGGCTGCGCTGGCGACCGACACGCCGACCGATACTCCAACGAATACACCCACACCTACACCAACAGACACGCCCGCGGCGACGCCCACCAGCACGCCCACCAATACGCCGACAGCGACGCCGACACCAGGTGGCTCGCCCAATGTGCTCGATGTGAGCGCGGCGGCGACGGCTGCGGGATGGCCACAGCAGTATAGCAACTGGTGCGGTGTGGCGACCGTTGCTCTCATCGCCGACTACCTCAATCCCGGCGCGCCCGTCTCGCAGTCGGCCATTCTGGGCGCGCTCAACAATCCGGCGAACCAGAGCCAGTGGAGTTATCCAGCGCCAGGCCCGTCCTATTGGGGACCCTACGTGCCCACGGACATTTCGGGCGACTTCGGCACCGATCCGCGCTCGCTGGCGGATGGGCTGACGATGGCGACTGGTAGTCTCTATCACGCGAAGGTGGATGTCGCGGGCGCGTGGGATACCACGGTGCATATCGTGCACGATTTGCTGGTGAGCCGCCAACCGATCAGCGTCTTTGTGGACCATGGCATGCACTCGCTGATCGTCTCTGGCGTCGACGCGACCGGCGACCCTCTCGCCAACCCGCGGAGCATCACGGCCATCCATGTCTGGGACCCAGGCGGCGGTGTGAACGGCGTGGGCATCCAGGCGCACATGGCGGAGGTCGTTCCGCTCAGCCTGTGGCTTTCGGGCACCATCCCCTGGAGCGGCTCCTCCTATCTCAAGTATCCGTACGCCGCCAACGTGTATCAGGGCCGGGCGCTCGATCCCGATCCGGCGGTGGGGCCATATGCGTTTGTCCCGGCGAAGTACAACCACCTGTGGGTTGGCCACAATGTGTATTTGTCGCCGCTGGCATCGAGCGCGGCGGCGAGTCTTAGTCCCGATTGGGAGTTGAACCAGTACGGCGTGCTGATCGCGGGACTGCCCGGTGGAGCGTGGCCGAACATTCCCGATGGCTATACGGGCGATACGGTGCCGATGCCGACGAATCCGCCGCCGCCGCCGCCACTGGTGCAACCGCCGAAACCCGCGCCGAAGTTGAAGCCGCCGCCACCGCCGCGTCCCACGCCAACGGTGCGCCCGAAGCTGACGGCGACCCCGCTGCCCACGGCGACCCTGGTACCGACGGCGGCTCCCGTGGTGAGCACGCCGGTGGTCTGTGAGCCAGTCGGCTGTGCGCTGGCCGCCCTGTGGAATGATCCGGCGTCTGCGTTCATGGCGGTGCTGTTGTTGTTGCTCACGCTGGTGTGGCTGCCTCCGGCGGTGCTGGTGGCGCGTCTGCACGTGCGGCGTGCGCGCCAGGCCAATGAGGCGGCGCAGATGAAGGCGTCGATGGTGGCCATGCTGGCAACGGACGATGTTTCCTCGCCGGACGCGATAACAGTAGATGATGTCGCATCTGCCGCCGATGAGGTCGTAGATTCGCCAGAAGCGGCTGTTGTCGCCGAGGCGGGTGAGTCGCCATCGCCGGAACCCGACGCGCCGACAGGTCCCACGGCTGACGTGGGCGCGAGCGCTGCAGACGCTACGGGCGCTACGGGCGCTACGGACACCGCTGCCGAGGAAGGTGAAGCAGGCGCGGATCGTGCGGACCCTGTGGATGGGGACGCCTGAGACGAGCCCGGTGACTCAGTGAGCGTTGGTGAATCGCGGCAGCGTATGTCCGTCCAAAATTGGTCACGGCGGCAAAGTACGTGTATGCTATCCGTATGCGCATGGTGGATGCGCGTCATACATGCGCGACGGCCTGACGCGCGCAGTCCCCGTATGCGCGCCCCCCACCGCACCACGCCGTGACATCAGCACGTGACATCAGCACGTGACATCAGCATGTAACGCCAGAAAGGGAAGCGAGCCTATGTCATCGACTCCACAGTCAAACGCCCGCCAGCAACGCGCACACAGTGGCCGCCCCGCCGCTTCTAGCCTGCTCTCCTCGCTGGAGTGGCGCACTATCGGCCCCTATCGTGGGGGGCGTGTCGTCGCGGTCGCCGGTGATCCCAGTCACAGCCACACGTTCTACTTCGGCTCCACGGGCGGCGGCATGTGGAAGACCACCGATGGCGGCCTCTTCTGGGAAAACGTCTCCGACGGCTACTTCAAGCGCGCCTCGGTCGGTGGCATCGCTGTGGCACCCTCCGACCCCAACGTGATCTATGTCGGCATGGGCGAAGCCACCATTCGTGGCAATGTCTCGCATGGCGATGGGGTCTACAAGTCTACCGATGCGGGGAAAACCTGGACGCACATAGGCCTCGAAGATACACGTAATATCGGCAAAGTGCGCGTCGATCCGGCCGACTCCGGCATCGTCTACGTCGCCGCCCTCGGCCACGCCCACGGCCCCAATCCCGAGCGCGGCGTTTATCGCACTCGCGACGGCGGCCAGACATGGCAGCGCGTGCTCTATGTGAACGAGAACGTCGGCATTCACGATCTCTCGATGGATCCCAATAATCCGCGCATCCTCTATGCCGCGGCCTGGGCCGCCCGCCGCAATGCCTATCAGCTGATCAGTGGCGGTGAGGGCTGCGGGATCTATAAATCCACGGATGGCGGCGATACATGGGAGGAAATCACCCGCAATAAGGGCCTTCCCACCGGACCAGTGGGCAAAATTGGCGTTGCCGTCTCGCCCGCCCGCGTCGATCGCGTCTACGCCATGGTCGAGTCGAAGGACAGTTCCGTCTACCGTTCCGATGACGGTGGCGATACCTGGGAGCGCCTCGCCGATGAGCATGATCTGTCTGGGCGCCCCTGGTATTACCAGCATATCGTCGCCGACCCGCAGGATGCGAACACCGTCTGGGCGCTCAATGTCCGCTGCTACCGCTCCATTGACGGCGGGCGCACCTTCCAGCAGGTGGCGGTCCCCCACGGCGACAACCACGATCTCTGGATCGACCCCGCCAACCCGCAACGCATGGTTCTGGGGAACGACGGTGGCGCCACGGTCAGCTACGACGGCGGCGAAACGTGGACCTCACTTTACAACCAGCCGACCTGCGAGTTCTACCACGTCACCACCGACAACCAGACGCCCTATCGCATCTACGGCGCTCAACAAGACAACAGCACCATCAGTGTGCCGAGCCGCTCCTACCAATCCGCCATAGTGCATGCTGACATGATGGAGATTGGCGGCGGCGAGAGCGGTTATATCGCCGTCCATCCGAAGAATCCCAACATCATCTACGCGGGCAGCTACCAGGGCTATCTGACGCGCTACGACCACGCCACCGGGCAACTGCGCGACATCACCGTCTGGCCTGAACCGTCGATGGGCTCGCCCGCCAGTGAGGTCAAGTACCGCTTCCAGTGGACGTTCCCGATTCTGCTCTCGCCACATGACCCAGGCGTACTCTACGTCGCTGGCAACCACGTCTTCCGCTCGACGGACGAAGGCGCGAGCTGGGAGGAAATCAGC
>DAHUXT010000343.1 GCA_027307065.1 Ktedonobacteria bacterium | reverse complement strand
CGCAAGAGATCGACGGCGTCCATGGCGGCATCGGCCAGGCGCCGAAATTCCCGCAAGGCCCGGTGCTCGAGCTGCTGTGGCGCGCCGGCGCACGCGGCAAGACCGCGTCGCGCGACGCGGTGCTCTTGACGCTCGACCATATCGCCCAAGGCGGCATCTACGACCATGCCGGCGGCGGCTTCGCACGCTATTCAGTCGATGCACGCTGGCTCGTGCCGCATTTCGAGAAGATGCTCTACGACAACGCCTTGCTCGCCAGGGTCTATCTACATGCGTGGCAATTGACCGGAGACGCTTCATATCGCCGCATCTGTGAAGCGACGCTCGACTACGTGCTACGCGAGATGACGGACAAGGCAGGCGGTTTCTACTCCACGCAAGACGCCGACAGCGAGGGCGTTGAAGGCAAGTTCTATGTGTGGACACCCGCCGAACTTCGGGCCGCGCTCGATCCCGATGATGCCATCATCGCCGAGAAACTCTGGGATGTCACCGAGGCGGGCAACTTCGAAGGCCATAACATCTTGCACGTCAAGCGGTCGTTTGCTGATGTCGCTGCTGAGTTGAGTATCGACGTATCCCTGGTTGAGGCAGCGGTTGCCAGGGTGCGAGTCAAACTCTACGATGCGCGTAACGAACGAGTGGCGCCCGCACGTGACGACAAAGTGCTGACCGCGTGGAACGGTCTGATGCAGCGCGCGTTTGCCGAAGCGGGACGCATTTTAGATCGAACCGATTATCGCGACGCCGCGACCGCCAACGCGCGATTCTTGCAGGATAGCATGCGGATAGATGGGGGCCTCCTTCGCAGCTGGCGCGCCGGTCAAGCAAAAATCGCCGCGTACCTGGAAGACTACGCCGCAGTGGCAAACGGGCTGCTCTCGACCTACGAGACGACCGGCGATGTTTCCTGCTTTGTAGCCGCGCACGAGTTGATTGACGAAGCGTTGAAACGCTTTTGGGATGGTGAGATTGAGACGTTTTTTGATACTGCTGCCGACCACGAGCACCTCATAGGCAGGCCGCGGGAGTTGACCGACAATGCCTCACCATCCGGCATGAGCCTGATAGCGGAGGTGTTACTCCGTCTCAACGCCTTTACCGGTGACGAGCAATACCACGGCTTCGCCGCACGAGTGCTGGTCCCGCTGACGCCTGCTATGATCGAACAGCCGCTTGCGTTCGGGCATATGCTCTGCGCGCTAGACGACTTTGTTGGCCCGTTTGAGGAAGTAGCAATAGTGGGCCAGCCCGACCACGAGGCGACACAGACACTGCTCAATGTGCTGCGGCGCCTGTACCGGCCGCGCCTGGTACTGGCTCAGGCAGATCCAGACGATGCGGCCGCCCAGGAGACGGTTCCACTGCTGGCGAATCGACCGCTGGTAGATGACCACCCAACTGCTTATGTCTGCCGGGGATTCGTCTGCAAGCGTCCGGTCAACCAGCCAGACGAATTGCTGCTCGAAATGAGCGAAACCTAAGAAACGACTCAAAAATCGGCCTTGCGATACGTGGTGATGGGGGATTCAAACGTTCTCATCACCGCTTTTTGCTATTTGCCAAAGAAACAGAGTCTGTAGGCGCCATTCGGCGCTGAGACAACAGTCAGGCGCAGAGGGACAATCCGGTATTTTATGGGCAGTCAAGGGTACTATTTACCTTTCGAAAAGGCCCGAAATGTGATACAATTCTTAGGTGGAGTATGTGCGGATAGCGCATATTGCGGAGGCCAATTCATTGGCCCAATTTCTTTGGTGGTGTATCGCCATCGGCCTCGGCAATATCCCCCCAGACCCACAACCGCTCCGCGTCATCGCGATCATGGCAGACCTCCACGGAGCGTCGTCAATGGTCGGATCTGCCAGACAACGGGCACGCGATTCTCTCCGCTCGGAGACGGTAATTTCAGCCGATGTCGGACCGCGAGACGCATATCGAGGAGGAACGGACTGAACGTATGGCAACTGTAGCTCAAACGAACGCTTATACTGCGAAAGATATCGAGATTCTTGAGGGCCTTGAGCCGGTTCGCAAGCGGCCCGGCATGTATATCGGCAGCACTGATATGCGCGGCCTCCATCACCTTGTTACCGAGGTGGTAGATAACAGCATCGATGAGGCGATGGCTGGTGTCTGCGATATGATTCTGATTACTCTCAATGCTGACGGCTCAGTCTCGGTCGAAGATAACGGGCGCGGCATTCCCGTCGAGCCCCATCCCAAAAGCCCCAAGCAGTCAACGCTCGAAATCGTCATGACCACGCTGCACGCTGGCGGTAAATTCGGCGGCGATGGCTACAAGCAAGGTTCCTCGGGACTGCACGGCGTTGGCGTTTCGGCCGTCAATGCGCTCTCAGAATACTGCAGGGTCGAGGTCAAGCGCGACAAGAAGCTCCACATGCAGGAGTATCGCAGGGGCAAGCCACTCGCGCCTGTGCGTGTGATAGGCGCTGCCGTCGGCATCGGCACACGAACGACCTTCAAGCCCGACCTGACCATCATGGAGACGGGCGATTTCCAGTTCGATGCGCTGGCGCAGCGGCTGCGCGAGATGGCCTATCTCAATCGTGGGGTGACGATCAAGATCATCGACGAGCGCGAAGGCCAGGAGCAAGAGCAGACCTTTTACTTTGACGGTGGTCTACGATCGTTTGTGCGTCATCTCAATAAGAATCGCACCGTCGTTATGGCGCGTCCGGTCTATCTGGAGAAGCGCATCGACAAGTCGCTGATCGAGGTAGCACTCCAGTACAACGATGGCTACAGCGAGACCCTGTTCTCCTTCGCCAATGGCATCAATACCGTCGACGGCGGCTCGCATGTGACGGGATTCCGTACCGCGCTGACGCGTACGCTCAACGAATATGGCCGCAAGACCGGCCAGATCAAAGAGGCCGACTCCAATCTGACCGGCGACGACGTGCGCGAGGGATTGACGGCGGCCATCAGCGTGAAGTTGCCAGAGGCGCAGTTCGAGGGACAGACGAAGGGCAAGCTCAACAATGCCGAGGTGCGCAATCAAGTAGATATCGTGCTCTCAGAGGCGCTAGCGAAGGATCTGGAGGAAACCCCCTCCGAGGGCAAGCGCATCATTGAGAAATGCCTGAACTCTGCCCGCGCCCGCGACGCAGCACGGCGCGCTCGTGAACTGGTGCGCCGCAAAGACGCGCTGGATACGACACTGCCTGGCAAATTGGCTGATTGTTCAGAGCGCGTGCCTCAGCGATGCGAGCTGTTCCTCGTCGAGGGCGATAGCGCAGGTGGCAGTGCCAAACAAGGGCGCGACCGCCACTTCCAGGCGATTCTACCGCTTCGTGGCAAGATTCTGAACGTCGAGCGGGCCCGGCTGGACAAAATGTTGGCCAGCGAGCAGATCAAGAACATCGTTACCGCGCTGGGCACGGGTATTGGGGAAACATTCTCGACCGAGCGGCTGCGCTACTGGCGCATCGTGCTGATGACCGACGCCGACGTGGACGGCAGCCACATTCGTACGCTGTTGCTGACATTCTTCTTCCGCCATATGGAGCCGTTGATTTCCGGTGGCCATCTCTACATCGCTCAGCCGCCGCTGTACCGCGTGCAACTGGGCAAACAGCGCAGCTATGTCTAC
>DAHUXT010000342.1 GCA_027307065.1 Ktedonobacteria bacterium | reverse complement strand
ATCGACCCGTATAACTCCCTGGTCAACGCGACCAAGCGCTAAGCTGATGTCACTGCGAATCCACGCTCTTTGCCCAGTGGTCGAGCGCGTTGTCCAGACGAGTGATGCACATCCAAGATCGTGTATGGTGTTGGCATTACAACAGGCGGTGCCTTCAGAGAGTGTCTCGCCATGGATCTCGCACTCCATCCAACACGCCTCCCGACGTCGCTAGAGAAGTGGTACATCGACGCGCTACTGGACGATGGCACCGTTCTTCTGGTCTACCTTGGGGTGCTCACACTGGCGGGGGTGCGCCTTTCACGCGTCACGGCGGAACTATTCCCTCCGCAGGGGACCGCAGTGCGTGGCAGCGCGACCGTCCGCCAGCGCGCGAGCGGAGGCGAAAACATCCTCCGATTTGGCCCAGCCAGCATCATGGGCGACCATCTGCGGTTTGAGACAGCCGGACTCTCAGGCGATCTTGTCTACCGCCCACGCTACCAGCCGTGCAGTCTACGCGAGCCATTCCTCGCCCGAGGAGGCAGATCGCTGCACTGGATGGTCGAGATTCCCGACGCCGATGTCACGGGAACGCTGAAATGGCCCGGTGGCGCACGCACTGTGATGGGCCGGGGCTATCGCGACCGTGTCTGGTTCGACCTTATGCCATGGAACTTTCCCATTCGGAAACTCGTCTGGGGGCGCGCCGTCGCAGGCACGCATGCCGCGACGTGGGTGCACGCGACGACTGCCGAGGGCAACATTGCGTCATCGTGGCTCGACGGTCAGATCGTCGCCACTCATGATGGCAGCGGTCCGCCCAGCAGCGTCGTGCTTCATCTGGGACGGGTCTTTCTCGACGCGGATGTGGTTGCCCTCAACGGGCTGCGTCTCGGTCGTCCGTCGCGCTCCCTGATCCGAAAGCTCAGCGGCGATCCACACGAAACGAAGTGGCAGGCAGCCTGCACAATTGCGGGCAATGATGGCATGGCCGTCCATGAGGTGGTGCGATGGCAGGCGTAGAGACGTTCAGGCGCGGTATCATCATCGTGGTGTTCACAGCCATTTTCTGGGTAGCGCTACCGTTGGCGCTTGTGGCGGCTGGCCGGTTTCTGGACACGGCGCTGAGCCTTACCGGCTATCCCGCGTGGTGGGGCTGGCTGTTCATCATCGGTGGTCTCGCGTTTCTCACGTGGGCCGCGCTCTGGCTCCGTATTCAGGGACATGGGCTGCCGGTGAGCGCGCTTCCGCCACCCAACCTCGTCGTCAGCGGCCCATACGGACTCGTTCGGCATCCCATGTACTTGGGTTACAATGTCGCTCTGGTTGGCCTGGGGTTAGTCCTCGGGTCTCCGGGCCTGCTCATCGTTGGGGGGCCATGCTTCCTGATGGGTTGGATTCTTTATGCCCTCAACGAAGAACGTGGCCTGCGAAGACGCTTTGGCGCCGAATATCAGTCCTACCAATCGGATGTAGCCATTTGGCCGCGACCGCCCCTGTATCAGATTGTTCAAGTGCTTGTCGCCGCGCGGGTGCTTCCGGTATCCGTTGAGGGCCGCGAGCATCTGCCCCGAGGAGCCTACGTGGTCGTGTCGAATCATGCCTGCTATCTCGACCCGGCCTTGCTCAGCCGCCTCACATGGCGCCGCATCCGGTTTCTGGCGACCGCCGAAGCATTCCGACCGCGCCTGTTTGGCTGGCTGCTGCGTCGCGCTGGGGCAATTCCATTGCGCCGCTATCGGACCGATCCAGCGGCTTGCCGTCGTATGGTGAGGCGCCTCTCGTATGGCGAAATTGTCGGCGCATTTGTCGAAGGCGAGCGGGCGCCGCTGGGCGCATACGAGGGGGCGATGCCACGGTCCGCTGGCATTATTGCGCGACTTGGTGTTCCCGTTATCCCGGTTGGCATCCTTGGTAGCTATGATGTGGGGCCGCGCTGGTCTGACGCGCTTCGTCGCCGTCCGGTGACCCTGCGCATCGGTCCTCCGGTAGTATTCGATGGCAGTGATCCGGCACTGGCCATTGACAACGCGATCACGACGCTCCTTGCTGGCTACGTACCTCGTGTCCATCTCGCTGGCCTTCGCCGCGAGCGCCTCAGCCGTGTCCTGTGGGCGTGTCCTAACTGTCTTCAGGAGCGTCTGTGGGATGCGAGCGCCCTGCGCTGTGCGAATTGTGGCGCTCAGTTGACACCCACCGCTGATGGGCTATTCACCGATGCAAGTGGACACA
The DNA here is from genome assembly GCA_027307065.1 of Ktedonobacteria bacterium. GTDB lineage: Bacteria > Chloroflexota > Ktedonobacteria > Ktedonobacterales > JADMIN01 > DAHUXT01. Next base: position 1,451 of record DAHUXT010000342.1, on the reverse strand, counting down.
TCCAATCGCTCGCCGCACTCGGTCAGCGCCTTCAGACGCCGGCCGCGCTTTCTGCTATCACCGAAATCACCTGTGCTGCGGCGGGCTTCGTTGAGCGGTCGATGATTGGCGCCATCCAGCCGTTGGAGCCAGTGGGCGATGGGACGCTCTATATCACCAGATCGACGCTGAGTTTCTCCCTACATGCCGCCGGATCGACGCCTTCGCTCACGATTCCCCTGCGGCAGATTCGCTCCGCCACGACAGAGCGAGCAGATACCTTGCAGATCGCGACCGCGCGCGAGGTGTGGCAGTTCCATCCAGCAACAACGTCAGCATTCCGGCTCCATAGGATCGTTTTGGCCTGGGCTGAGCCACGTTTGGAGCGCCCCATCCACACCATAGGCAGCCATTAATGCGATCTAAGGCTGCGCGCGGGCTGCCCTGATCGTTGGCCACAAGATAGGTGAGGCCGTTGAGGCCATCAGTCGCCCCATTGACTGACTCGGCCACCAACATCACGGCGGTGAAGTAGGCGAACGTCGGTGTGTTCTGCCAGGTGGCGAGGCGAACCTCGGTGTCCCAGGTGAGTTAGTCGCTGGTGGGGCTACTGAAGCTGCAGGTGGTCTGGCTGTTGGGCGCACGACACGTCATGTCCCCGGCGGCGTAGGTGGCGGTGTAGTCGACGCTGGTAGGGAAGCTACCGCTGCTGTAGCGGCTGGCACCATAAGGCGCATACAATCGGCTGGCAGGGACCACCCCGGTGAGTCGAGCGCCTCTCGATGGCGCTGTAACCCGCTGCCGTATGCCTCACAATTAGCTTGCACCTGTGCCGGTAGCGCGCACGGCGGCAGTGGTGTATGATACGCGTACAACAGGCAACAGGCCCAAACCAGTCGGCTTATCAGGCACCATGAGCCAGTGCCTTGTGCATGCTCCCACATGATCTTGATCGCTGTAGAGCGGCTCTGCTCTCCACGGACCTTCACGAGCGGCGCGCCATTGCGCGCGCCATTGCAGAACACGCCGCGACACAACACGCAGACTTCCTGCGACTCTGCTATCAGCTTTTGGATGATCCAAACCTGCGTGTACGGGATGACATCCTCTTCCATCTCAAGCGCTTCGGCGATCGGGATGATACCCTCGCCGAGACCAAGGTGCTCGCCGCTTTGGCAGTTCCACAATTACGCCCACGCGCCCTGCTTGCCCTCGGAACCGTCGGCACTGCTTCGATCTTTCCCCTCCTCTACGACTGCGCTGTGGCGGGCGAGATGTTCGCGCTCAACGCACTTGCGCGCCAGTCGCGATCGGAGATGCAACGCCAACAGGCAAAAGCCCTTGGTCGTACCTGGCTCATCTCCAAGGTGTACAACCAACGTGAGGAGGCGCTCCAGGCCCTGCGCATCCTCTCAACGGCCGGTGCGGAAGAAGATCTGCTGCTGGAGGCATACCTGAAATACGGCGATGAA
>DAHUXT010000341.1 GCA_027307065.1 Ktedonobacteria bacterium | reverse complement strand
TAGCGCCAGGGAGGAACGAGCGCCCTGCGCGCAGTAATCCGCCCTTTCAACTCGAGGGCATCCAGCATATCGGTGAGCACGTCCACGCGATTCTTCCCTTCTGAGACGATCAGACATCTCTTCGAGACATCCAGGCATAGTTTGCCGCAGCCCGCAAAGATATACTCTGCCTGTCGCGAAGAGAAACGGAACCCGCGAGCAGCGCACGGCAAGGAAGTCGTGCCAGGCAGCGGGTCACCACACGACAGTCACAACCAGAACGGAGCAGACAGCATCATGGATCAGCACGATTTCACTACGACCTTCCTGGTGGATCAGACGCCAGCGGAGGTCTTCAAGGCCGTCACCAATGTTCGCGGGTGGTGGTCGGTTGGCATTGAAGGCGACACCGAAAAACTCAACGATGAGTTTATCTATCAGGTCGAGGGCGTCCACTATTCCAAAATGAAGTTGATCGACGTTGTTCCGGACGAGAGAGTCGTCTGGTTGGTGAAATACAACTATCTCAGCTTCGTGAAGGATAAGAGCGAGTGGACGGGCACAAAAGTTCACTTTGACATCTCTCGGCAGGGGGACAAAACGCAATTGCGCTTCACGCACGAGGGACTGGTGCCGGAATATGAATGTTATGACGTCTGCACACCCGCGTGGACCAACTATGTGCAGGGAAGTTTACTGCCATTGATCACGACGGGGAAGGGACACCCCAACCAGGAAACTGCGTAACGCAGGAGATGACGTCATCTGAGGTCCTCGCGTTCAATCGCGCCAAGCAAGGTGGCTTTTCGAGACACAGGTCTTTGTGGGCTGCCTTGCTGGTAAAAGATAGAGGAAAGTCGCATTATGTCTCTCAAATATGGTCTCTTCCTGCCGCAGGGATTCGTGCATGAACTGGCCGGCTTCACGAATCCGGTGACCGCGTCTGAGACGCTGATCCACCTGGCACAGACGGCTGATCGGTCCGGCTATGATTCCGTGTGGCTCTCGGACCACCTGCTGACGGCGCCGCCATCGCAGGAGATGGTATTCGAGAGCTGGACACTGGCAGCGGCTCTGGCACGGGATACAACGCGGGTGCGCATTGGCCAGCTGGTGCTTTCCAATAGTTACCGCAACCCCGCACTACAGGCAAAAATGGCTTCGAGTCTTGATGTCCTCTCGAATGGACGACTCACCCTAGGCATCGGAGCAGGCTGGTACGAACCCGATTATCAGGCATACGGCTACGAATTTGCCACCGGGCCGGAGCGCTTGCGCCAACTCGAAGAAGCGGTGCAGATCATTCTGGCCATGTGGACTCAGGACGAGGCCACCTTTGACGGTACGTATTACCAGATTCGGGGCGCGACCAACCAACCGAAGGGGATCCAGCAACCACATCTTCCACTGCTGATTGGCGGAGGCGGTGAGCAGGTGACACTCAAGTTGGTGGCGCAATATGGCGATGCCTGTAATCTGATCGCCGATCCCGCGACCCTTGAACACAAGTTTGCGGTCCTCAAACGACATTGCCAGGCCGTCGGGCGAGAGTATGACAGCATTCATCGCACAGCCCTGACGCTCTGTATCATTGGTGATACTGATGAGCGGGCCAGGGCTCAGGTCCCAGCGTGGGCGGGCGCCGTATTCCCTGGAGATGTTGGGGCATATGGCCTCATCGGCTCGGTGGAGACCATCCGCGAGCGTATCGCCGCCTATGAGGCAGCTGGAGTCCAGGAACTCGTGATCGCGCTTCCCGATGCAACACACCTGGATACCGTCCGTCACTTCGCGCGAACGTTCATCGCGTAGACCCGACGCGTTGAGCGGGGAGGCGGGCGGATGAATCCGCGCCTACATGGCCTGCGGCCACAAAGCCCGCCCGCGCGAGCTGGGATGTGGGATGTGGCATCCTCCCATGATGCCATACAATTTGGTGTGAGTAGCGTTTACTTGGTACGTAGTCCCATGGGCCGCGTTCGCGGCCCACTATTACGGTAATTGTCGGCTCCCGCGTCGTGGAGAAGCGTCGCCGCACGTGTCAGGTTCACGTGCGCGTTCGTCCCGTCTGCCGGAACAGGATGCCATTCCTACCGCAGCGTCGAAGGCAGAATGCTCAGTTGTTCGCGATACTTCGCCACCGTGCGCCGTGCCACGTTGATGTCGCGCTGTTTCAGCAGGTCGGCCAGTTCCTGATCAGTCAATGGCGTCGTCTCGTGCTCCACCAGATCCTTGATAACATCCTTGATGCTCAGGTTGGCGACGAAGAAATTGCTGAACGGAATCACCTCGCCCGTCGGCAACATCACGAATTTCGCGGCAGTCGCGCGGCTCACTGTCGACTCATGCATATCAAGCTCTGCCGCCACCTTGGCGCGGGTCAGCGGCTTCAGCGCCCGCACACCATGCTCCAGGAAGTCGTGTTGCAGGTCGATGATGCAGCGCGTGATGCGAGCCAGTGTCTGCCGCCGCTGATTGATATTGGCGATAAAGAGGCGCGCGCGCGTCACATACTGCTGGATGTGCTGGCGCTCGTCATCGCTCAGGCCAGTCAGATGGCCCTTTGTCTCGCCATAGACCTGCGCATAGGTCGGGCTGACCCGCAGGAAGAACCGCTTTGACTCGATCACATCAATGTCGTACGCGCTCGCGCCATCCACCAGCGTCTTGCGTGAGATGATCACATCCGGCACCACCGCAGCCGCCAACTCGCCACCACCCGAGAGGTTCGCGTCCAGATGGCCACGACCGGGGAACGGATTGAGGTTGCGCTTGATATACTCACTTACCTCACGTACTTCATCGGTCGTCGCGCCCAGCTGCATCGCGATCAGGCCATACTTGTGCTCGCTCAACGCCCGCAGGTGATCGCTGATGATCTCGCGCACGTACGGTTGTACCGTTCCGGTCTGCGCCGCCACATAGTCCAACTGAATCAGCAGGCACTCACGCAGGTCGCGCGCGCCGACGCCAATCGGCTCCATCGCCTGAAGCGCGCGAATGATCTCCTCCACATGCTCTGGCGACGCGTCGAATAGATTCACGACCTCGTCTGACCCGCAGCGCAGCCGGCCATCGTCGTCGAGATTGCCCACCAGATACTCGATCAACGGCGCGTCCTCCGCCGGGAATTGCGCCTGCAGCGAGAGCGTCAGGTGCTCGGAGAGGCTCATCTGCGCCGCCACGCGTGTCGTCGGATCAAATTCGTTGTCGAGCGAGCGCGCCTGTTGCCGCCAACTGCCATCGTCGCCATAGTCCATATCGCTCAGCATCGATGACTGGTCGGGCGTCGTATTCTGCTGGCAAGTCGCGCAGGTCGGCCCTTGTAATGGCGTGCCACAACGCGGACACGTCTGCACCTCATCCATATCGAGCGCCGGATTCTCACTCATCTCCTGATAGATGACCGACTGCAACTCGGCGGATGAGAGCGCCAGCACATAATTCGCCGCCACCAGTTGCGGCGATGGCACACGCACCTGCGACTGAAAGGTAGACTGGGACATATCCATAGACATTGTTATCTCTATCCCTCCTGGAGCACCCTGCTCAGAGCGCGACATAATCTCTCTCGAAACCCTAAGAGCAAGGTTCATGCCGAAACCTGCGCCAGAATCTCTCCGCCCGCAAATTTTACTGGAATATTGCGTATTTATAGTGGGATGTTCATGCGTCGAATGAGTAAGAGAGGGACAAT
>DAHUXT010000340.1 GCA_027307065.1 Ktedonobacteria bacterium | reverse complement strand
AGGTGATTGTCTTTCCGAACCCATCACTCCTGCGGCCACCTGCCTTTAAGGCGAGTAAGGCGAGGGTGGATAAGAGGTTTGTCGCCTCACGCGATGGGCGTGGCGTTGGCCTTCTCCACCAGCCGGTCGATCAGGTCGCCGTTCGTCACCTTCTGGATGTCGTCCTGGTATTTGAGCAATGCTCCCAGCGCGTCGCGCGCGGCCGACCCGGTGAGTTCCGTCTGGCCGAGCGCGAGCAGCGCCGTCAGCCAATCGAGCGTCTCGGCGACACCGGGCGCCTTGAAAAGATCCTCGCCGCGCAATGCCTGCACGAAGCCAACCACTTGCCGCGCCAGCAGTTCCGACGATGCGGGTACACGGGCGCGTACAATCGCATACTCCTTCTCCAGCGACGGATACTCGATCCAGTAGTAGAAGCAGCGACGGCGAAGCGCGTCATGAATGTCGCGGGTGCGATTCGATGTCAGCACGACGACGGGCGGCTCCGAGGCGGTGATGGTGCCAATCTCTGGAATCGTAATCTGGTAATCGCCCAGCAGTTCCAGCAGATATGCCTCGAACTCGGCATCCGACCGGTCAAGCTCGTCGATCAGCAGCACCGGCGCGTGTTCACCGGGCGCGGTGGTGATCGCCTGGAGCAACGGCCGCTCGATCAGATACTCTGGCGCGAAGACATCGTGCACATGGGCGATAGCCGTCTCACGAGATTCACGCGGGCCGCGCGCGTTGTCGAGCATGCGAATGGCGAGCAACTGGCGGGCGTAGTTCCACTCGTAGACAGCGGTGGATTGGTCGATGCCCTCGTAGCACTGGAGACGGATCAACCGTGTATGCAAAATATCTGCCAGCACCCGCGCGACCTCTGTCTTGCCAACACCGGGCTCGCCCTCCAGCAGCAGCGGCTTGTGGCGCTTGAATGCCAGAAAGAGCGCCGTGGCCAACCCCCGATCGGCGATATAGGCACGAGCAGCAAGCGCGCTCATCACGTCGTCGATCGTGTTGAGCGAGTCCGTGTGCCGCAGGTGCTTGGGGTCGGGCGCGCTGGTGGCGCTTTCGGCTGGTCGCTGCTGGTCAGTCACGAGACATCTCCTCCCGCGGGCGGACGCTGGAATCATTGGCGCGGCGAAACGGCATACAATGCGCATAGGTTAGACGCGAAGGCGTTACTTCGAGAATTGTAGCACGCGCTCCTGTTCGGTTGTATGGCGATCGACGTGTCAGGCGTTCATATTGGGTGGCTACACAGCCGGTGTAAGAAACGCTGTAAGACAGATGTGCGCATATTTGCATCCAAGAGCCCTCTCGCGACGTACTAGTGAGTAAGTGTCAAGTGCGCGTTGAGCGGGCTGCGCCATGCAGGCCGGATGCCGCGTGCGTTATAATGAGATATACTCGTCGGCCAGCGCCCAAGCGCGGGCAAAAACGGCCAGACGATGCTTCGCGGACTACACGCGAACGCTTTCCTTGCGAGAAAGCAGGTGCCAGACGAATGTTCAACAGGCCTGACCAGCGGGCAAAGCGCCAGAAGGATGCGCGGCAAGGTCCGCCGGCTCCTGCGGCGGCGGACGCCCTCCGTAATAGCAATGACAATACGCCCCCACGGGCGCCCATGGATCGTCCACCCACACAGGGCGGCACAAACCGACCTCGCGGCAATACCGGTCTCGGCTGGATTACCCGTTTGCTCGTGCTGTTGCTGCTGCTGATCGTGGGGTATCAACTCTACGTCAATCTGGTGCCCAACAGCAGTTCCAGTTCGATCAACATGGCGTACAGCGACTTCTTGAACCAGGTCAATTCAAACAATGTGACATCGGTGACGATTGGCGACGACCACAACGTGACCGGCAAACTCAAGAGCAGCATCAAATATACGCAGCAAGACGGCAACCCGGTCACGTCCAGTTCGTTCCATACCTATCTGCCGCCCTTCACCGACGATGCCGCGCTGCAGCAAACCTTGATTCAGCACAACGTCCAGACCTATGGCAAGCAGTCGGGCTCGAACGATCTATGGATCGGCCTGCTCATCAATGTGCTGCCGATTGCGGCGCTGCTCGGTCTGCTCTTCTGGCTCTCACGCCGGGCGACCCAGAGCCAGCAGAACATCTTCAACTTTGGGCGCAGCCGGGCCAAGCTCATCATGGAGGATCGCCCCGGCACCACCTTTGCCGATGTGGCGGGTGTCGATGAGGCGAAGTCCGAGCTGGAAGAGGTAGTCGAGTTCCTAAAGACGCCGCAGAAGTTCCAGCGGCTCGGCGGCAAGATTCCAAAGGGCGTCCTGCTGGTTGGCCCTCCGGGAACCGGTAAAACGCTGCTGGCGCGGGCTGTGGCTGGCGAGGCGGGCGTCCCCTTCTTCTCGATGTCCGGTTCAGAGTTTGTCGAGGTGCTGGTGGGCGTCGGCGCGAGCCGTGTGCGTGACCTGTTCGATCAGGCGAAGAAGGCCGCTCCGAGCATCATCTTCATCGACGAAATCGACGCGGTGGGCCGCCAGCGCGGCACCAGCCTGACCACGAACGACGAGCGCGAGCAGACCCTCAACCAGTTGCTGGTAGAGATGGATGGCTTCGACGCCCGCCAGGCTGTGGTGGTGATCGCGGCAACCAACCGCCCCGATAACCTCGACCAGGCGCTGCTGCGTCCGGGACGCTTCGACCGCCGTGTGACGGTTGACCGCCCCGACTGGAAGGGCCGCCAGGCAATTCTGATGATTCACTCGCGCGGGGTGCCGCTGGCGAGCGATGTCGACCTGCAGCAGATTGCGCGGATGACAACTGGCATGGTCGGCGCCGACCTGGCGAACCTTGTCAACGAGTCGGCGCTGCTCGCGGCGCGACGCAATCTCGACCGCGTCAATATGAAGTGCTTCTACGACGCGCTCGACCGCATTCAGCTTGGCGCGGAGCGGCCGCTGGTGCTTACCGAGGAAGACCTAAAGGTGGTCGCGGTCCATGAGGCGGGCCATGCGCTCGTCGGCCTGCTGACGCCGCACTCTGACCCAGTGACCAAGGTAACGATCGTGCCACGCGGACAAGCGCTCGGCGTGACGCAATATACGCCGACAGACGACCGCTACAACTATTCGCGTGACTATCTGCTCGGCCGCATCATGACCGCGCTCGGTGGTCGCGCCGCCGAGGACGTCTCGATCGGCAGCATCACTACCGGCGCCGAGAACGACCTGCAGCAGGTGACGCTGATTGCCCGCAGCATGGTGACTCGCTGGGGCATGAGCAGCCGTGTCGGCCTGGTCTCCTTCAGCGATCGGCCAAGCCCCTTCGGCAACGGCGGCGACTTTGGCCAGAAGGACTACAGCGAGGCGACGGCAGCGCTGATCGACGAAGAGACGCGCAATCTGGTGCAGACGGCCTACCAGCAGGTCCGCAACATGCTCACCGAACACAAGGCGACGCTGGAGCGCATCGCGCAGGAGTTGCGCCGCCAGGAGACGGTGGACGCCAAGCGGCTCAGCCAGATTCTGGTGGAGACGGGAGTCAGTCTGGCGGAGGTGGCCCCAACCCCCAACGCCGAGACCATTGGCACCGATGGACATCAGGCGCTTCCGGCTGGCACGCCATCTGATGGCACACCGAACGGCAACGGTGGCAACGGTACGGGTGGCGCAACCGACACTGTGCCTGGCACAACGGGAACCACCAACACGCCCGACTGGCTGACG
>DAHUXT010000033.1 GCA_027307065.1 Ktedonobacteria bacterium | reverse complement strand
GGAGCTTTTGCGCTGTGATGACATGAGACCCTGGCGAAGACACTGGCGCAACGCTACGCGACTCGTGCTGCGAGTGAATTAGACAGGGCGCGCATAGACGACGACCTGCCAGTAGCCGGCATTGCGGTGGAAACGTGGAACGAGCCCACTACCGCGGATGACGGCGTCCACTGCCGCGGTGCGATAGATGAAGAGGCGAATCGGTACCCGCATCAGGCGGAGTATCGGATTCCCTATGTTCCGGAGCGCGCGTACCCACCACAAATCGCGCGGATACACCGCCCCATACAGTTTGGTCGCTTTGGTGGCCGATTGCCCGACGAGCGCGGGCATGTCCGGATAACAGCAGATCACGCGGTCGAGCGTGACGATGTCAGCAGCGGGAATATCTGCGGCGAGGGCGACGAAATCGCCTTGCTGACACGTGATGCGGTCGGCGAATCCCTGGCGGGCGGCCTCAGCCTTTGCCGCGGCGATGTACGCGGGAGAGGCGTCGACCTCGGTGGCGGCAGTGACGCCAGACTTGAAGAGATCGAGGGAGATCACACCAACCCCACCGCCGATATCGAGCAGCGTCAAGCCCTCCACGCCCTCGGCCGTGAGCGCGTTGAGCAGCATGCGTGTCGTCCCATCCGGCCCCTTCTTTCGGTAGCGCTTGAGTTGACTCTTTGCCTGCCGCGTGCCGAATACGTTCGCTCCACCACTGGCGCATTCACTACAGGTCATCGCTGTTTCCCCCTCCACCTTGTCCCGAATTCGCACCGTACCGCTTCGTCTGGTTCCAAGTATACCTCGGCCGGAGCATGCAGTGGCTCGAACGCATGCATGACAATGCCCGCCCTGCGGCCATCCATGCCACAAGGCGGGCAACGTGATGCGGGCCTGATTACCCGAACGTTGCAGGCGACCTCAGGTCGCGATTACGGAATAAATGGCACGGTCCACATCGTCCCACGACCGCTGCGCGCCCCAGCCGAGGGGTCTTCGGTGATGACGAGTGTCCCATTCGGATCCATCCCCAGCCCGAAGGCGAACGAGAAGTTCGTGGGCACACCCTGTCCCGCAGGGATACCGGTGGTTGGGTGGTTTGTCTCGTCCCATGGGCGCTGGCAGGTGAGCGCGCACGTGACAATCCCGTTGCCTGAACCTGGCGCTGGCAGGATGCCGCCGTTGATGAAGTTCACCGCCGTTGAGCCGACCGTACATAGTGGACAGGTGACCACGCCGAAGGCATCTGGCGTGACTGATCCAGCAAGAAATGGGACGTATACGTCGTTGCTGGCGTCATACCGCATGATCGAAGCGTTGGCGGCACCGGGCGAGCTCGAGAGGTAGACGAGCTTATGCGCCGGGTCGGTCGCGGTACCAGCGATAAATACGCCAGTTGGCGCTGGCACTGATGCCATGCCGCATGGACCGGCCGCCATCGGACACTGGGTGATGTCAAAGAACTGACTGGCGCGGTTCCCCGAGATGTAAAGAAGGTTGCCGATGAATCCCTGGGTTCCGTTCGCGCCCCGGTTATCTCCGGTCACGGCAACGATGGTAATAACCTGTGTGCGTGGGTCGCCATCGGGATTAGTAATCTTGCGGACATTCGGCTCGACCAGGTCAGTGACATACAAATTGCCATCAGGGCCAAGTGCCATGCCGTTGGGCTTCAGGGTCCGCACATCCGCGAGTGGGGTCATGGCCGTCGCCATTGCGCCGCCATTAGGATCGGCCACCATCGTCTCGGTCGCCGGGTCAAAGGTCAACCGCCAGACCGCTGTGCTCTTGACGGCATTATCCGGAACATAGACGTAATGGAACGTGGTGGGCGCGCCCGTGGCTAGATCGACGACAAAGCGTGAGTCGTAGACCGCTTGCCCTGCAGAGCCTACCAGGTCAGAGGCGCACACCGCGAGATTGATCGCGTGGAGTGTGTCTCCCGGTACCTGGAAAGCTGCTGGCGCCGTAGACATCGGATCCTGACGGCACAGCCCCTGCGCGTGGTCAGATGACCACCAGTGTCCTCCCAGCGCGCCTGGCAGCCACACCGCGCCGCCTTTCGGCGCAGTGACTCCCCACGAATACAGGCTAGCGGTCGGTGTAATGTACGTAAACTGATCGCTCGGAGAAATCGCGCTGGTTCCGGTCGCGTCGGTCACTTGCACATCGACGACCCCAGCGGCTCCTGCTGGAGAGACAGCAGTGCATGTCGTCGCACTGGCGCACACAACATTTGTCGCAGCGTTGGCGCCAAAGTTGATGGTTGTGCCGCCGACCACAAAATTGGTGCCGGTGATCGTCACTGCGGTACCGCCAGATGTGATACCCGTATTTGGGGCTACCGACGATATGGTAACCGCATTTGGCTGCACGGTGACATAGGTGAACAGATCGGCGGCACTTGTTGGGCTGCTCTGCCCGCCAACGGTCACCACCACATCCACAGTGCCCAGGCCAGCGGGGCTGGTAGCAGTGCAGCTTGTGGCGGAAGCGCAGGTCACATTCGCCGCCGCATTGGCGCCAAAATTGACCGTGGTCGCTCCAACTGTGGTATCAAAGCCTGTGCCAGTGATGGTCACGACATCGCCACCGAGCGACGTGCCGCTGGTGGGGCTTATCGACGTCACAGTCGGTATCGCCACCTGTGCGGGCGCTGCCACTTTCCAGACATGTCCCTGTTGGAGAACCGGAGTTGCGGCGCTGAATTGCGGATCATCGCCGACGAACAGATCTCCGGTCGCCGCGTTGTAGCCCAGGCCGAGTATGCCGATGTATGAGGTGTAGGTTGTGCCGCCTTCGGTATACGATGGATTGATGGATTGGGAGTACAAGTCTGTTATGCCAGTTGCGGGATTGTAGCGCAGCAGCGCATTCAGCGGTACGCCGAGTTGTACATCGCCAATGAAAATGTACTTGCCGTCGGTCGCCAAACCCCCCGGAAAGAAATCTGGGTTCGGGCTGAGTGAAACTGCTGTACAGACTGCGGTGGCAGAACATGGCGTCCGGGTGATTCCACTGGGATCGCTGATCTTGGAGAGGCCGAACCCGCCAAGCTCTGCCAGATACAGGTCATTGCCATACAGCAAGAGAGAATGGAGCCCACGACCATCACTCGTGCTGCCAACCTTTGCGACTGGTGGATTGGTGACATTGTTGGCGATGGCATCTACCCCATCAACTCGCATGATGTCGCCAGATGCCTTGTACCCCGTGTAGAGGTCCCAGTTGCCGCCGTTGGCTGCGGCTCCTTTATGTGGAACCAGCGCGATGCCCGTAGGACGTCCGCCGCCGGTGCCACCACCTACAGCGGTCACATTGGCGATGTTGAACTGCGCATTTGCGGAGAAGCTGCCATTGCCCGCTGGGTTGAACTGGAATCGCACAACTTTGATGCTCTTCGAAGAGTTATCGGCCACATAGACAAATTTCGTGCCAGCAGGCAGCCCCAGTGATGGGGCAGGATCTCCGACAACCACCTGAGCGCCAGATTTAGCTGTGCCATTACAGTTCGTCAACGCAAAGGGAGGCTGCCCGGCAACGGCTTGGGGCGTGGCCTCGCAGATACCGAGTACCTGATCGGTTACCCACCAGTGCCCGCCATTGGCGTCGTTGAGGAAGACGGCGCCGTGTGGCAGCGTGTTGGTTCGTGTGACCATCGTGCCGCTACCTGAGACAGCCGCGTGCGCCGGTGCGGCGCCGAATGGAAATGCGGCGGCGGCAGCGGCTAGTATCAGCAAAGCGACAATGCGGATGTTCTGCGCGAGGCGGCGGGATCTCTTGGGCCGCCGGTCAGGCGTCGAGTACTGGTGCATGAATAATTCCCTCCCCGGTTCACCATGCGTCGCGGACAATCGTGCCCGCATTCGATTCAGCTCAACGTGATTGCGAGAGTCCCAGGGTCATCAGCGCCCTGGCGTGAATGGCAGGCCTCTATCAGGGATTTGGGCCTCGCGAACCAAGATCCGCGACGTGGGCCATTGCTGTGTGCTGGTCGTTTGTGTGCTCGTGGCTGGCGTCGTCTTGCGGATTCGGGACTGCACGCTGCCTATTTGTCATTATCTGGGCCTCGATACTCTGTGCTGGGGTTCTGGCCTCTGGCTGCGAGGGAGGCCGTTCATGTCGGCTGGCGCCGATGACTGCCGCATTGTGATGAGCTGTGGTGCGTGCTCACCCATCGCCTTTCGGTGCTCTGTGCCTCGTCTAGCACCACCCGCGCCCCACCCCATGCTGGCTCGCGCGGGACGTGTCGCTTCACTTCGCGATCACGTCGCCGACGCGTCTGAAATCCTATGGAAAGGACGTCAAGAATACGGTGAGGCATAGAGTAAACAACGCTATGTACGTGCTCAGATACGTGTTATAATAACGATCACTTGCCCGACATCCTATGGGCGATGGTCGATAATTTGCACCCGACTTTGGTCTCTTTGTTTATATCTACTTTGGTCGAGCATATCCCTCTTCAGACAGCGTCTCACTCACCCCAGATGGCATGACGAGGAGTTGCCGATGCTGCAACGAATTTGGCGTTTTGTATGGCGTCGCAGCCTCACCCAGCGCTTCACGCTCGCCAGTTTCCTGATCATTATTTCCGGCACCGCTGGGATAGGCTGGTGGGTGGGAGAGCAAATCAAAGCGGATGTCATCAAAGAATCGGCAACCACCACAGCGCTGTATATGGACAGCTTTATCGCACCGAATCTGCAGGAACTCAGCTATACAAAAACGCTCCTACCAGCGCATGTCGCGGCATTGGGCGACTTGCTACGCAAAACGACCCTCGGTCGTCAGGTGGTGACATTCAAGGTATGGGATGCCGATGGCCAAGTCATCTACAGCACCAACCCAGCCTTGATTGGTCGGGTGTTTCCCATTGATGAAGATCAAGCGAGCTCATGGCGAGGCCAGGTCGTGGCGGGCATTAGCGATCTCCAAAATGCGGAGAACGTTGAAGACCGACGCTTCAATACGCGACTGCTCCAAATCTACAGCCCCGTCCGCTTGAACGGCACTGGCCAAATCATCGCCGTTGCCGAGTTTTATCAGTCTGTAGACGCGCTCGAGGCAGAGATTAGCGCCGCCCAGATACGGAGTTGGTTCGTCGTGGGCAGCGCCATGACGGCGATCTTCCTTCTGCTGGTGGGGTTTGTGCGGTGGGCTGGCAAGATGATCGGCCGCCAGGAGATCACGCTGCACCAGCAAGTGATGCAGTTGACCGAGTTGCTGGCGCAGAATGCCGACCTGCATGAACGGGTGCGTCGCGCCGCGGCCAGCGTTGCAACCCTCGACGAACGCTTTCTGCGCCGGATTAGCGCCGAATTGCATGATGGCCCGGCGCAAGAGATCGGCCTTTCCCTGCTCCAGCTCGATGGACTTTCTGGTTTCGAGCCTGGTGGAACTCCGGAAACATCGCAGCGACGAGCCTTCGAGCACCCGCTGACGGAGATTCGCTCATCGTTGCGGCGGGCGCTTGGGGAGTTGCGGTCTATCTCTGCCGGGCTTGGACTTCCCCACCTCGAGTCTATGACGATGGAGGAGATTCTGACGCGCGTGGTGCGATCACACGAACGGCGAACTGGCACGTCAGTATCCGCGCAGGTTGACGAAATGCCTCAGCATGCTCCATTGCCAGTCAAGATTACTGTCTATCGTCTCATTCAGGAGTCGCTGAACAACGCTTTCCGCCATGCTGGCGGTGCGGGTCAGCGTATTGGAGCGAGGCAAGAAGCGGGCGTTTTGCGAATAGAGGTGGCCGACCGGGGACCAGGATTTGACGTGGCTCAGGCATTGAACAACGAAGAACACTTGGGGCTCGCCGGCATGCGCGAGCGAGTGGAAAGCCTGGGCGGCCAATTCCAGATTGAGAGCGACGGAAGCCAAGGCACGAAGGTCCGCGCCAGTCTCTTGCTCCAGAACATTGGAGGTGGCGATGAGTGAGAATATCAGCATGGTGATCGTTGACGACCACCCGTTCTTTCGCGAGGGCGTCGCCACTATCCTGGGGAATCAGCCCGATATTGACGTCGTCGGCCAGGGAGGCACCGCGCAAGAGGCATTGGATCTAGCGCGCGACCTGCTCCCAGACGTGCTTCTTCTGGACATTGATATCCCTGGAGGAGGCTTGCAAGCCGCGCAGCATATCGCGCGGACGTGCCCAGTAGTGAAGATTGTGATGCTCACCGTATCTGCTGATGAAGAGCATGTGCTCTCTGCCTTTAAGGCTGGCGCACATGCCTACGTCCTCAAGGGCGTCGCCAAGCAGGAGTTGATACATATTCTCCACGCGGTCTATGCAGGTGAGGGATACGTGACCCCAACGCTTGCCGCGAGTCTGCTCTCTGAGATGTCGTCGGCGAGCCCTGGCGAGCGCGCGCCCGCTGTGAGTTTCGACGAGTTGACAGAGCGTGAGCGGCAAATTCTCGAATTGATAGCGCAGGGAGACAGTAATCGCGAAATTGGCCAGAAGTTGTACCTTACCGAAAAGACTGTCAAGCATTATGTAACGAATCTGCTGCAAAAACTCCACGTCCGTAACAGGGTAGAGGCGGCGGTGCTCGCGCAGCGAGGCGTCCGACAAGATCAAGGTGCTCGCTAGCGCTCCGTTGCGGGGCAACTCCCACAGCATGAAGGCATATGGGGAGCTTGTTTGGTGCCCTACAGCGAGGAACGCTCTAAAGATCTGTCATCCGCTGCGCCACCTCAGATTGCGGTAGTGCGGACGCCAATTGCTCGTGGCCTTCGGCAAGGATGTCAGGCGACGCTGAGGCGATAGGCATGTGACTATGATGCCTGCATCGACTGTGGCCCCATCGAGCGACCACACCGGGCGCATTGTCGCTGCAATCGCTGCGATGATCGCTGGCGCTGGCGCACCACACACCACGGGTGAGTGCTTGGCGGGCGATTTACCTCTGACATGACATACTCATGTCGTGGCTCTCTCCCCGCTGTGGATGGGGCATAGGATGCCTCTGGGTTGCCCTTCACATACCCATAGCGATTGAGCCCAGCGCTGACCGTATCGGCGCTGGTGAGTTGGCCCAGCGCCGCATCATAGTAGCGCGCGCAGTAGTAGTCCAGCCCGGTGCTGCCCGCGCAGGCGGCAGCAGTGGCGAGAGCGCATGCGCTTCGGATGCGACAGGACTCACGGATTGCGGAAGGCGGAGCCAATGACCCAGCCAAGCCAACCAAGGAGTGCGAACAGGGTGAACGCGAAGAGCAGCGTCGTCAGGTGCGTTGGGTCGAGCCAGAATGGCGGACCGAAGTGGCTGGTGGCGTAGGGAATGGCGGGCTGCGAGCCTCTTGCGGGCGTTGGCGGAACTATCGTATTCGTCGGAGTGAGCAGTTTATTGCTCGCGATGAGCAGCGCCGGGAAGACCGGGAGGACAGCGAGCGCTACGCCCAGCCGCCATTCCTCGCAAAGCGCTCCGATGACGAGCGGCAATGCGAGCATCACGATGCCAAGGATGACAGCGAAGGCGGGCGTCGCCGGTTCCGCCGCGGTACCACAGGCGCTGGTGCAGCCATAAAGGCCGCCGCCGGAAGCGAGCGAGGAGGCCGTTACTGCGAGGAGTACAGCCTGAATGACCGCCACCACGAGCGCGGCGGGGCGCGTGCCTCCGAGCCGCGGGGCGCGCAGGCGCACTGACCAATGATCCTTACTGCGTGGCTGGGCGGAATATGCCATGAGTGCCTCCTTACAATGAAGTGCCCAGTCGATGATTCGCGTGGGCACCGGTGACGAGTGCTCAGGGCAAGTATGCGGTGCGCGACACGTGGCAGTCAACCTCCGTGGGGTAGGTGGGGGATACGGCCAGCATATAGCTGAGATATGGGGCAATCTGAGTCGGCGCGAGAGGGCGGCCGAAGCGATGTATGGTGCTCCCAGGGCGACTCGAACGCCCGCACCCGGCTCCGGAGGCCGGTGCTCTATCCACTGAGCTATGGGGGCAAGTGGTGTTGGCGCTCCCAGTGTAGCACACGCGCCAGGCTGCCGACAAGGCGAGCGATACTCCGGAAGGAAACCGGCACACCCTGGGCGTCGTAGTCTACAATAGTCGTGGACGCCGCACGATGCTCACTGCAATCCCACCTGCGAAGGACGCTCATGCTACCACCATACAACCAGCCGCCCGCAGCCTTCCCACCGCCAGATGCCGCCGTTGCCATGCTTGGCCTGACCCGTAGCTTCGGCCAGAAGGTCGCCGTCAATGGGCTGACACTGGCCGTCAGGCGTGGCGAGTTCTTCGGATTCCTTGGCCCCAACGGCGCGGGCAAATCGACCACCATCAAAATGCTGACTGGTCTGCTGCGGCCGTCGTCGGGCCAGGCGTGGGTTGGCGGCGTCGATGTCTGGCGCGACCCCATCCGCGCAAAGCTGAACATGGGCGTGCTTCCCGAACAGCTCAATCTCTACGACCGCCTCTCTGGCCGCGAGTTGATTCAGTTCGCCGGGCGACTCTACGATCTGCCGCGCGCCGAGGTCAACCGCCGCACCGAGTCGCTGCTCAATGTGCTGATGCTGGGCGATGATGCCGACAAATTGGTGGTCGACTATTCTGTCGGCATGCGCAAGAAGATCGCGCTGGCCGCCGCGCTGATTCACCGCCCATCGGTGCTCTTCCTCGACGAGCCATTCGAGGGCATCGATCCTGTCAGTTCGCGGGTGATTGCCGACATTCTGCGCGACCTGACCGCAAGCGGCACCACCATCTTCTTTAGCTCGCACATCATGGAGGTGGTGGAGAAGCTGTGCACCCGCGTCGGCGTGATCGAGAATGGCCACCTGGTCGCCGAGGGCACGCTGGCCGAGCTACGGCAGCGAGCGGGCGCGAGCGGCGGCACGCTGGAGGATGTCTTTCTCGATCTGGTGGGCGCCAATACCCGCGAGGGAGGACTGGAATGGCTGGAATAGCGACCACCTCACCCGAAGCCCCCGCCAGCCAGCGTCCGGCCGCCCAGCGCTTCAGTCTGCGCTGGAGCCATATCCGCGCGTTGCTCTGGCTCCGCTGGAAGCTGACGCTGCGCGGCTACACCAGTTCGGTGCGGCAAATCATCGGCTTCATCTTCTCGGTGATCTTCATGCTGGTGGTGGCCGCCGTCCTGGGCATCGGGACCAGCGCCGCCTATGCGCTGCTTGACCCGCAGGACCGCGTGCAGGTGCTCTTCTTCGTGCTGGTTGGGCTGATGGTTGTCTGGGCCGCCTTCCCGCTGATGCAGTACACCCTCAACGAGGGGCTGGACGTCACCAAGCTGCAAATCTATCCCCTCACACGCGGCGAACAGATGGTCAGTCTGCTGCTGGCAACGCTGCTCGACCTGAGCACCATCGTCATCTTCGCGCTGTTTGCCGCGATTCTTATCGGCTGGCACGCGTCGCCGCTGGCGCTGCTAATGACCCTCGCCGCGCTGCTGCTTGCCTACGTGCTGATCGTCACCATCAGCCAGTTGATACTCGCCGCGCTGATGGGCATCTTGCGCAGCCGCCGCTTTCGCGATCTGACGATTGTGCTCTTCGCGTTGTTCGGCGTCTCGTGCGCGTTGATCGATCAGGTGGCCAGCCGCGCCCTCTTCAACTTTCAGCCTGGCGCGCTCAGCGAACTCCATCTCGACCGCTACCTGCAGTGGACGCCGACCGGCATGGCGGCTCGCGCTATCACACTCGCCAACCAGGGCGCCTATCTCGATGCGCTCCCCTGGCTTGGCATGATGGTGGCGATCATTCCGGTGCTGGTGACGCTCTGGGCCCTGGTGCTGGATCGCGGCATCACCACAGCGGAGTCGGCGGGCAGCGGTCCACGTCGTTGGCGCAGACGGCGCGGAGTTACAGCGGTCGCGACACCCATTGGCGCTGGTGAGGTGCGGCGGCGCAGATGGCGTCCGTTCTCGGGGCCAGCACTGGCCATCGCCAGCAAGGATCGCCGCTACTTCTGGCGTGATCCGCAGATCAAGGCGTCGCTGCTCAGCTCGCTCTTCTTGCTGGTGCTGGTGCTGGTGCCCAGCCTGTGGGGCGGCTCGTTTGGCGGACATCGTGGGGTACCAGGCTTGAGTGGACCCAATGGTCTGGCGGGAGGATTTGGCTTCGCCATCGCGTCGTGGCAGGTGTTAGTCGCGCCGCTGCCCGCGTTGCTTATTACGATGAATCTGGGCCAGAACGCCTTTGGGCTTGAGCGCGAGGGTGTGCAGACGCTCTTTCTCTTCCCCATCAAGCCGCTCGACATCCTGCGTGGCAAGAATCTCGCCGTGGGGTCGCTCACCATGTCGGTCGCGGTCATCTTGACGGTGCTGGTGGCGGCGCTCGGCGGCAACTGGAGTGAGATACCTATCGCGCTCGGGTACGCGTTCGCGGCGATCATCGTGCTGCTCGGCACCGGCAATGTCATATCGGTCTTCATCCCCATGCGCGTCCGCCGCATGCGCATGGGCCAGGGCAGCTTCGCGGCCGCCGAGAATGGCTGTCTGCGTACCGTGCTGATCGGCCTTGCGACCCAGGCGACCTATATCGTCCTACTCCCCGTGGCCGCGGGACTCTTCCTGCCGCTGGTGTTGTCACACCCTGGATGGCTGGTCGTCACTCTGCCCGCGTCACTCCTCTATGCCGCCGTCTTCTACGAACTGGTGACACGGCTGGCGGCGTCGCGGCTGCTCGCGCGGGCGCCGAGCATCGTCAGGGTCGCGACACCGGATAACTGATGCGGCGAGGTAATGTCGGGGCGAGGTAACGTAGGGGAGAGGTGGCGATGGTTGGCTGGGTTGGGCTGGGAGCCGCGTTTCTGGCGGGACTGCTCTCGTTCGTCTCGCCGTGCGTGCTGCCGCTGACGCCGATCTACATTGCCCAACTCGTTGGCCCTGGCATCTGGCAACTCCCGTCGGCGGAGCCTCGCGAGCGGCTGCGCATCCGCTGGGTGGCGTTCGCGACCGCGCTGTCATTCGCCGCTGGCTTCTCGTTGGCGTTCATTGTTTTGGGCGCTACCGCCAGCGAGTTGGGCAGTCTGCTGGTGGCGCACGCGGTGTTGCTGCGGCGCCTGGGTGGCGGTGTGCTGGTAGCGCTCGGTCTCTACGTTACCGGACTGCTGCCGATTCCCTGGCTGGACCGCACCCGGCGCATCCCGCTGCGGATGGGCAAGCCGGGCTACGTCACGTCGTTTGTCGTCGGTGTAATCTTCGCGCTCGGCTGGACTCCATGCGTGGGGCCGATTCTAGCGGCGATATTGGCGCTGGCGGCGCAGGGCGGCACGCTGAGCGCGGGTGTGTTGCTGCTCGCGGTCTACTCGCTGGGCCTGAGCCTGCCGTTTCTGGCGCTGGGGCTCGCCTTCGACCGTCTCTCGCCGCTGCTACGCCGTCTGCGCCGCTGGTCGCGTAGCATCGAAGTGCTAACCGGGCTACTGCTGATGCTGATGGGTGTTATGATTTTCATGAACTGGCTGCTGGTCGTCAATGCGTGGCTTCCGCTGCCTTCCTGGCTGATCTGAACGTGACTTCCCTTCCGACAGCTCACTCGCCGAGTCGGGGTGAAAGTGGCCGTGGGTCAGGGGAGAGGTCGATGAGGAGTGAACGATGCGTTTAGCCCCTGCGCCCGCGGAGCGAATAGCAATTAGCCCACCAGGATGGCTGCTGGCTGGCCTGCTCGCGGGCTACGCGCTGGCGCTGGTGGGGCTTGCCGTGCTGCCGGGCGCGACGTTGATCGAGCGGCTGCGCGCCCTCGACGGCGGCATCTGCGCCCAGCTGCCCGGCCACTCGTTCTTCCCTGCTGGCCAGCAACTTCCGCTCTGCGCTCGCAATACGGGCATCTATCTCGGCTTCGCCACCACGTTCCTCTACCTGGCGGCGACGCGACGGCTGCGCGTCTCGCGGCTGCCACGGATGTCAGTGCTGGTCGTGCTGGGGCTCGCGGTGGCGCTGATGGCGGTGGATGGCTTCAACTCATTCTTTCTCGATCTGGGATTGCCACATCTCTACCAGCCGGCCAATTGGCTCCGTCTGATGAGCGGGCTTGGCGCGGGAACGGCGATGGCAGCGGTGATCGTCCCGGTGGCGAGTGGGCTGATATGGCGCATTGATGTGCCACGGTCGTCATTCGACTCGCTCGGTGAACTGGCGCTGATGCTGCCGCTGCTCACGGTTGATTTCCTGGTCGTGATCTCGGTTGCGCCGGTCATTCTCTATCCTGTGGCGATTCTTAGCTCGGCAGGACTTGTGATGGCGCTTACGCTGGTCAACATCGTCTTTGCGCTGGGGCTGACGAATCAGATCGGCCGCTTCGACAGCTGGCGTCAACTCTTCCCGTTGTTCACCGGATTGGTGGTGTTGGCCGTGCTGGAGTTGATGGCATTGTTCCTGCTCAAGTCGTCGTTGATGCACTCGCTGATGGCTTGATTGATGCTAATCCGCGGCGCGCAGTAGTAGTGTATAAATCGTATGTGGCGACATTGCAAGGGTCGTGCTTGCCCTGGGTAGCCTCACAGGCTATACTACTATCAGGCCGCAGGCAGCGGCCAGGCGCAGTCAGCCCCGCGAAAGGCTGCTTCGGGAGGTATTGCTATGCCTCATAAATACCAGCGAGAGATTGAGGAGATTCTGCGCAATCTCGAGCGCACCGAACCTCAAAGTGATCTGGGGGAACGCATCCGCCCATTTACGCGCCCACGCCGTGCAGTGCGCGGCCCAAATGTCTCGCTGTTGCCACATCTCGAGCCTCCGGTCGCGCTGATGCTGTTCGGCATCCTGCTGGCACTGGTTGGCGGCGGACTCGCGTATTATCAGATGAGCCAGTCGTTCGTCAGTGGCCTCTTTGCGCTCGCCGGATTCACCCTCTTTGTGGTCGGCGTGGCGCTAGGCTGGTGGGCCCGGTTTCGCGGTGTGAGCTTCACCACGCGCTCGCTGCGCAAGCCTCCCTCCACGGATAATGTCGTGCGTATTCGCCCGGTTCGCTCCAATCCCTTCACCAGACTGACAACTGCCATGCGCATGCGCCGTGTGCGCCGACGGTTCCGCAACTCGAACGATCACTGAGGCAATTTCAGCACAACCCCTCCACGAATCGGAGGGGTTTTCATGGTGTGATGGCTGATTTTTCGCTCCATTCGCCGGAGCATTCATGCTCCGGCCTGCTTGCCCAGAATCACCCGTGGCGCTCGATGACTTCTCCTCGAATCAACGTCTTCCTCCGCGAAGGGTACCTTACCCTCCAGGCAGTACCTTTGGGGGCATTTCCGTTTTGCGCTGCTACGATGAGAATACTCTCGACAAGCCTATTTTCGGGCCCTCGGAGTCTGTGGTTCAGCTTGATTCTTTCGTACAGGCGTTCTATAATATACAGGTTGATATGCCGCCCGGTGGTGCGCTGATGCATCCTCCCGCCGGGCGGTAGCTATCTGTATTTGGACGCCGAAAACTCGTTGAAACACAACTGCTATCATCCCGTATTTTCCCTGTTAGCCATATCATTGAGGGTTGCTCATGCCACAGGATAGGATCGTCGTGCGCGGTGCGCGCGAACACAACCTCAAGAACATAGACGTCGTGATTCCGCGTGATCAACTGGTCGTCATCACCGGACTCTCCGGCTCAGGGAAGAGCAGCCTGGCCTTCGACACGATCTTCGCCGAAGGCCAGCGGCGCTACGTCGAGTCGCTCTCCTCGTATGCCCGGCAGTTTCTCGGGCAGATGGATAAGCCGGACGTCGACCATATCGACGGACTCTCGCCCGCCATCTCGATTGACCAGAAAAGTACATCGCACAATCCGCGCTCGACGGTTGGGACCGTCACCGAGATTTACGACTACCTCCGCTTGCTCTATGCGCGCATCGGTCATCCACACTGCCCGAACTGTGGGCGCGAAGTTACTCAGCAGTCGGCGGAGCAGATCATCGACGCGATCACCGAGCTACCCGACGGTACGCGCCTGATGCTGCTCGCGCCGCTGGTGCGTGGCCGCAAGGGCGAATACAAAAACATCTTCGAGGAGATGCGCCGCGCGGGCTATGTGCGCATGCGCGTGGATGGCGAGGTGCGCGATCTCAGTGACGACATCGAGCTGGACAAGTACAAGCTGCATACGCTCGAAGTGGTGGTCGATCGCCTGGTCATCCACCATGCCGAGAGCGAGTCGAATAGCTCTGGGTCGAAGCTGCGGTTGGTGGCCGAGCGGCCCGCTGCCTATGTGGCGGAGAGCGCGCAGACCGAGACAGATCCGGAAGCGAGCCAGCGCACCCGTGTGGCCGACTCTGTCGAGACAACGCTCAAATTGGGCAGCGGCATTCTGCTGGTCTCGATTGTTGGCGGCGAGGAGCGGATGTATTCCGAGCGGTTCGCGTGTGTCTACTGTGGCATCGGCCTGGAAGAACTGGCGCCCCGCAGCTTTAGCTTCAATAGCACTCATGGCGCTTGCCCGGAGTGTACCGGACTCGGCACGAAGCTGGAGATCGACCCCGATCTGGTGGTGACGAATCCTGACCTGAGCATTGCCGAGGGCGCGATTCTGCCGTGGAGCCGGTTCGCCAGCACGAGCCAATGGTACACGACACTGCTGGGCGCGGTGGCGGAGAAGCATGGTTTCAGCCTGGATACGCCGTGGAAAGACCTGAGCGATGAGGCGCGCGAAGTGGTCTTGAACGGCTCGAATGTGCCGGTGACGTTCTACTATCGCAATCGCCAGGGTACACGGCGGCAGTATTCCAGCAACTTCGAGGGCGTGGTGCCTAATCTGGAGCGCCGCTATAAAGACGCCTCGGAGCATGGGCGCGAAGAGATCGAGCAGTATATGTCGGCGCGGCCGTGTCCGGCGTGTAAGGGCGCGCGCCTCAAGCCCGAAAGCCTCTCGGTGACGATTGGTGGTCGCAATATCGTACAGGTCGGCGACTTCTCGATTATCAATGCGCTGACCTACTTCGATGCACTGACCGCCGAGAGCGTCGTGTATGGCTCGAATGGCACCAATGGCTCGAACGGCAACAGTCGCAATGGCAAGACACGCGGGCAGGTGAATCTGAAGCTGCTCAAGGCATTGCGCCCCGACGACCTGAGCAATATCGATCCACTGACCGAGCGCGAGCGGCTGATTGGTCGCCAGATTCTCAAAGAGATTCGGTCGCGGCTGGGCTTTCTGGTGGATGTCGGCCTCGACTATCTGACGATGAACCGCTCGGCGACGACGCTCTCCGGTGGCGAGGCACAGCGCATCCGGCTGGCGACACAGATCGGCTCCAGCCTGATGGGTGTGCTCTATGTGCTGGATGAGCCGAGCATTGGTCTGCATCAGCGCGACAACGCCCGTCTGATTCGCACGCTCGTCCGGCTGCGCGATCTGGGCAACACGCTGATAGTCGTGGAGCATGACGAAGACACAATGGAGGCCGCCGACCATATCATCGATATGGGGCCAGGCGCGGGCGAGCATGGCGGCTATGTGGTGGCCGAGGGAACGCTGGCGGAAGTTGCCGCTAACCCGAAGTCGCTGACAGGGCAGTTCCTCTCAGGCAAACGCTCGATTCCGGTGCCACCGGGCAGGCGTGTCGGGAATGGCTATGAACTGGTGATTCGTGGCGCGCGCGAGAACAATCTGAAGAACCTTGATGTGACGGTGCCGCTGGGCCGCTTCGTGGTGGTGACGGGGGTATCCGGTTCGGGCAAAAGCTCGCTCATCAACGAGATTCTCTATAAGCGGCTGGCGCAGCAACTCAACCGGGCGCATGCGCGGCCAGGCGATCATGACGGCATCGATGGCGTTGAGCAACTGGACAAGGTCATCGACATCGATCAGTCGCCGATTGGGCGGACGCCGCGCTCGAATCCGGCGACGTATACGGGCGCATTCACGCCGATTCGCGAATTGTTCGCCCAGGTGCCGGAGTCGCGGCTGCGTGGCTACCAGCCGGGCCGCTTTTCGTTCAACGTCAAGGGGGGCCGCTGCGAAGTCTGTAAGGGCGAGGGTATCCTGACGATTGAGATGAATTTCCTGCCGGATGTCTATGTGCCGTGCGAGGCCTGTAAGGGTAAACGCTACAACCGCGAGGCGCTGGAGATTCATTACAAGGGCAAGTCTATCTCCGATGTGCTGGAAATGACCGTGGCCGAGGCTTTGCCATTCTTCGAGTCGGTGCCATCCATCGCCAACAAGCTGAGCACGCTCAACGATGTCGGTCTGGGCTACATTCGGCTTGGCCAGCCCGCGACGACGCTTTCCGGTGGCGAGGCGCAGCGCATCAAGCTGGCGACGGAACTCTCGCGGCGGGCCACCGGGCGCACGATGTATATTCTGGATGAGCCGACAACTGGTCTGCACTTTGCCGATGTCGAGCGGCTGCTGGCGGTGCTTCAGCGGCTGGTGGACACCGGCAATACGGTGGTGGTCATCGAGCACAATCTGGATATCATCAAGGCAGCCGACTGGGTTCTCGACCTGGGGCCAGAGGGCGGCGACCGAGGCGGCGAGTTGCTGGCCGAGGGTACGCCCGAGCAGATCGCCCGCGTCGAGTCATCCTTCACTGGACACTTCCTGGCGAAAGCGCTCGCACAGCCGGCCATGCCATAGCCGAAGGACGATAGAGGAGACAGTGTTCGTGGGCAATGAGCGCGTCGTCTGGGTAACGGGCGCGGGGCAGGTCCGCTACTGCAAGACCTGCGGCAAGCCGGAGGGCGAGTGTCGCTGTTCCGAGCAGCGGCGCATGGGAAGCACCTCGGCGCCGAAGGATGGCTTCGTCCGCCTCTCGCTCGACCGCAAGCAGCGGCGCGGCAAGGCCGTAACGCTCGTCGCCAACGTTCCCGGTGATCTCGATCAATTGACCACGCTTGCCCAGCAGTTGCGCAAGCTCTGTGGCGCAGGCGGCTCGCTCAAGGAAGGCGTCATCGAGCTTCAGGGCGACCACCGCGACAAGGTCGAGGCGCGCCTGCAGACGCTTGGCTACAAGATCAAACGGGTCGGCGGCTAATCTATGGCTGGTCGGCTACCACTGCCTACACTGCCTATACTGCCTGACGGGCTGGAGATGCGCTGGTCGCCGGTCTATCAGCCGCAATGGGATGACGAGCCGCAGGCGTACGTAAACGCTGGCATTGTCGCCGCTGGGCGCAGTCGGCGGCTGGCGAAGGCGCTGGACGCGCGTCGCGCCTTCAAGGCATACCTGGGCGTGCAGCACTGGGATCCGGCGCGCTGGAATCTGCCCGGCGAGGCGCGCGCGGTCTTCTTCCTCTCACTCTTCCAGCACAATCGCACGCTGGCGCTGCGTACCTATCCCACGCTCGTCGCGGCACTCACCGCCCTTGAAGACACCTGGCGCGCACTCGTCTGATTCGCCTGACTCGCTTGATAGCAGTCCACGTGCTACAGTTTGGGTGGACGATCTCGCCGGGGCTGGCGATATACGCCAGTAGGGATGCACTCTTACCCGGCATCATTCGTAAACACAGTGAGACTCCGGCGTCACCATACGTGCATGGTGACGCATCCGCGAGCCTGCCATACGCAGGAGGCAGCACATGTCCGCGCTCTCAGGAGCCAACAATACCGTCGCTTCGAACGGTGTCCGGAGGCTGCGCATTGCCCTGGCGCAGATCAATGTCACCGTCGGCGCGCTCGCGTCGAACGTCCAGCGGATTACGCAGGCGGCGCGGGAGGCGCACCGCGCCGGGGCACAGATCGTCATCTTCCCCGAGCTGGCCATTCCTGGTTATCCGCCCGAGGATTTGCTGCTGCGTCCCGGCTTCGTCGCCGACAACCTGCGCGCGCTAGATACCCTTGCTCGCGCCACTGCCGACCTGCGCGGCCTGACCATCCTGGTGGGATTTGCCGACCGTGGGGCAGACCTCTATAACGCCGCCGCAATCCTGCGCGATGGTGTCTGCCTGGATGTCTATCACAAGCACTTCCTGCCGAACTACAGCGTCTTCGACGAAGATCGTTATTTCCAGCCGGGCGAGCGCGCGCCCTGCTATCTGATCGATGGCGTGATGGTGGGTGTCTCGATCTGCGAAGATATCTGGTATCCTGGTGGGCCGCCGACGATTCAGGCGTATGCGGGCGCTGAGGTGCTGCTCAATCTCAGTTCGTCGCCGTTCTTCGTCGGCAAGCAGGCCGGACGAGAGCGGATGCTCGCCACCCGCGCCTCTGACACTGGCTCCATTGTCGTCTACTGCAACCTCGTCGGCGGCCAGGACGAACTGATCTTCGATGGCAATAGTGTTGTCTTCGATGGTCAGGGCGACTTGATTGCTCGCGCCAAGGCCTTCGAGGAGGATCTGTTGCTGGTGGACCTCGATGTCGAGGATGTCTTCCGCACCCGGCTGCATGACCCGCGCCGCCGCAAGGAGCGGATCGGCCACAGCGGCGCGACACCTGCGCCGATGAAAATTGGTGAGGGCATCCCGGCGCACACTGCCACCATGCCCCTCCCGCCGCGCATCGAGCCACTGCTCTCCCGCGAGGAGGAAGCGTACCGGGCGCTGGTGCTTGGCGTCCGCGACTATGTGCGCAAGAATGGTTTCTCGTCGGCAGTGATTGCGCTTTCGGGCGGCATTGATTCGGCGCTGACGGCGGCAATCGCGGTGGACGCGCTCGGCGCGAACGCGGTGACGGGCGTGTCGATGCCGTCGCGCTACTCGTCGGCGGGTAGCCGCGACGATGCGAAGGCCCTGGCGGATAACCTCGGCATTCGCTATCTGACGCTGCCCATCGAGTCGATCTTCGCCGCGACGCTGGAGACATTGCGCGAGCCGTTCGAACTGTTCCCATCGACCTCCACGCTGCCCGAAGAGAACGCGCAGGCGCGCATTCGTGGCAATCTGCTGATGGCACTCTCGAACCGCTCTGGCGCGATTGTGCTGACGACGGGCAACAAGTCGGAGATGGCCGTCGGCTATGCGACGCTCTATGGTGACATGGCGGGTGGGTTCGCGGTGCTGAAAGATGTCTTCAAGCTGCTCGTCTACGATCTGGCGCGCTGGCGCAATGCCCAGGCTGGCCGCGACCTGATTCCCGCGAGTACGCTGACCAAGCCGCCTTCCGCGGAGCTGCGGCCAGATCAGCAGGATACCGATTCACTGCCGCCGTACGAGGTACTGGACCCAATATTGCAGGCGTACGTCGAGGATGATCGCTCGCCCGCCGCCATGGTGGATATGGGCTACGACGCCGAGATCGTGCAGCGGGTGATGACGATGGTCGAGCGGGCGGAATACAAGCGGCGACAGGCGCCTCCGGGTGTGAAGATTACCGAGCGCGCGTTTGGCCGCGACCGCCGCCTGCCTATCACCAATGGCTATTCCAGCCGCGCTGTTCCGCCGAAAGCCATCCGCGAGCCTGAGCGTGAGCGGGCGGAGACGCGTTCCCGTGCCATAGCCGACGGTGGGCGCCATGCGCGTCGGGGCGGCTAGCACTTCGGGGTGAGGAGGTGCCGTGTTGTCCGAGCAGGAAGTGATAGCCCTGCGTGATCTGCATGCCTCCGACGAAGACAGCGTCCGCCGTATTCTTGATACCTCGGAGTATGTGCACTATCACTTCGACCTGAGTCAGCTGCCGCGGCTACTCGAGCGTTACCCCGCCGTGGGCGCGTTCAGCGTGCCAGAGGGACCACTTGGGCGCGTCGCGGGCGGGTCACTTCAGGCGTTCCTGCTCGTCAACTGGCTCGTGCCGCCAAGCGCGTGGCTGGGTGGCTTTGGCGTGACATGGAGCCAGGGAGAGCGCTTCGAGGCATACCTCGACCCCCTGCTGGGTCATCTGGAACAGCGGGTCGCCGCCCGTGGCGCGCAGTCACTCTACTATTCCGGCGGCGACATCGACAACGACTGGCTCGGCGATAGCCTGTCGAAGCGCGGCTTCGTGCTCAGCAGCCTCCTGCGCTCGTACGATAAGGTCGATTTTAGCATCCCATCAGAAGGGAACGCGCAGGTGCGAATACGTCCGTTTGTGTCCAACGACGTGCCTGGTCTGCTTGCCATCGAGCAGCAGTGCTTCGCGACGCTCTGGCAGCGTGACGCGGCCGATTTTCTCGAAGTCGCCGCGACGTATCCCTATTTCGTCGTTGCCGAAGATGAGCAAGGCATCGTCGGCTATCAGTTCAACGTCGTGGACATGAAGATCGGCTACCTCGTCCGCATCGCGACGCACCCGCGCGCGTGGGGCCAGGGCGTGGGAACCCGGCTGATGGCTGAGGCGGTTCACTATTTCCAGCGCGAGGGCGCGTGGAAGATCGTGCTCAACACCGAGGAGTCAAATACGCGCGCCCATCGCCTCTACGAGTGGTTTGGCTTCTACCTCACGAGGCCACG
>DAHUXT010000339.1 GCA_027307065.1 Ktedonobacteria bacterium | reverse complement strand
GGGAGGGCGCTAACCATGCTGCTTGCGCTCGATACCTCCACCAGCGTCGCCAGTCTGGCGCTCGCGCTGCCCGCGACGGCCGAAGCAGATGCGCGACTGGTGGCCGAGCTAACCTGGGACGTGGGCCAGCGTCACAGTGTCGAACTGCTGGAGCGGCTCGAATGGCTGCTGGCTTCGTCGCACCGCGCAATGACCGATCTCACGGGCATTGCCGTTGCGCTTGGTCCCGGTTCGTTCAATGGCGTGCGGGTGGCGCTGGCGACGGCTAAATCGCTGGCCTTCGCGCGCGGTCTGCCGCTCTATGGCATCCCCACGCTGGACATCATCGCCTGGGGCCACAGCGCCAGCGGCGGCACGGTCTGCGCGTTGCTGGAGGCTGGCCGAGGACAGGTCTACGCTGGCTGCTATGACGCGACGAAGGCCGACGCCGCCACGTGGTCGCCGCGAGATGGGTATACGGTGTTGACAGCAGATGATCTTGCTGCGCAGATTCAAGGGAGCGTATTCTGCTGCGGCGAAATGTCGCCCGGGACGCGCGCGACACTGGCGCAGACGCTTGGCGGCCGGGCGCAGTTTGCTCCACCAACGGATGCGCGTCGGGCTGGTTGGCTGGCAGAGTTGGCGCTGGCGCGAGTGGACCATCAGCGGTATGATGATCCCATAGCGCTGGAGCCGCTCTATCTGCGACGACCCGCCATCACGACCAGTGCGCGTCGTGGAATGACCGCACACGAGAGCGCTAACACTACACGGCAGCGCGATGATGCGCCAGAAGGAGAAGGGACGTCAGATGCGCTACGTCGTTAGCCCGATGACGCTGGCGGATATTCCGCGCGTGATTGATATCGAGAAGCTCGCCTACCCTTCGACCTGGCCGGCAAGTTCCTATCGCAAGGAACTTCAGGATAACCCGCTGGCGCACTATATTGTCGTGCGCGATACGCTGGTAGCTGTCGAGCCGGTAGGCGATACTCCCTCTGATTCAGGCAAACGTCCGTTCCCGCTCTCGTTGCTGCCCGCCCGCGTGCCCACGCCGCTCGCGCCGGAGATCGCCAACATCGTCGGATTCGCGGGCCTCTGGTTAATGGTAGATGAGGCGCACGTCACCACGATCGCGACCCATCCCAATTACCGTCAGCGCGGCCTTGGCGAATTGCTGCTGACCTCGCTCATCGACATCGCGTATGGCATCGGCGCGCGCCAGGTAACACTGGAAGTGCGTGTCTCGAACGATGTTGCGCAGATCCTCTATCGCAAGTACGGATTCCACGAAGAAGGCATACGGCGGCGCTACTACAGCGACAACCAGGAAGACGCGCTCATCATGTGGACCGAGGACATCATGACGGACCGCTATCGCGAGCGCTATTTCCTGCTGACCCAGGCACTCAAGACACGACTTGCCGCCGAAGATAACGGCACTAGCGCTACCGGTGGGACGAGCGCCAAGAATGGCAAGAACGCCACGAGCAGCACAACCCAGCCACCACGGCGTCGGCGACAGGAACAGGAAAGCGCGCGCAATGCGAATCCTGGCGATTGAAAGCTCCTGTGACGAGACAGGCGCGGCGGTCATCGAGCACGGACGCATCATCCGGTCGAACGTGGTCGCCTCGCAGGCCAGCATCCACGAACGCTACGGCGGCGTCGTGCCGGAGGTTGCCTCGCGCCACCAACTCGACGCGCTCATCCCGGTGGTGGAGGCGGCGCTGCGCGAAGCGTCGGCCACCTGGGACGAGATCGACGCTATCGCGGCGACGTATGGGCCGGGGCTGGCGGGCTCGCTGCTGGTCGGCCTGACGGGCGGCAAGGCGCTGGCGCTGGCACGCGGGCTGCCCTTCATTGGCGTCAATCACCTGGAGGCGCACATCTACGCCAACTGGCTGCGTCCGCAAACTGGCGACCATGCCGCCCCAACCACCAACGGCGAGAACGATGAGGACGATGAGGACGATGAGTGGCCGGGCGATCCGCGCTTCCCGCTGCTGGCGCTGGTAGTTTCGGGCGCGCATAGCGAACTCGTCTCGATTCCCCGCCACGGACGCTACGAATTGCTGGGGCAGACACGCGACGATGCCGCGGGCGAGGCGTTCGACAAGGTAGCGCGGGTAATGGGCCTCGGATACCCTGGCGGCCCAGCCATCCAGCACGCCGCCGCACTGCGCGATTCCAACAGCAAGAACCGCTTTCGCCTGCCGCGAGCCTGGCTCAACGGCACATGGGATTTCAGCTTCAGCGGATTGAAGACGGCGGTGCTGCAACTGGTGGAGGGCGCGGAACATGGCGCGGAGGCTGGCGCGAGCCGTTATGCGCGTGAAGGCGCGGCGCAGGCCAGCGGACTCCCCATCCCTGACCTGGCAGCGGCGTTTCAGGATGCGGTGGTCGACGTGCTGGCCACCAAAACGGTGCGGGCGGCGCAAGCTCTGGAGGTGCGGCAGGTAGTGCTGGCGGGCGGTGTCGCCGCCAATATCGCCTTACGCGATCGGCTCTCGCGGGAACTCGCCGCGCTTGGCATCGACCTGCGCTATCCACCGGTGGCCCTCTGCACCGACAATGCCGCGATGATCGGCGCCGCTGCCTGGTTCCACCTGCGCCAGGGCGAGCGCTCCCGTCTCGATCTGGACGTGCGCCCGAATCTGCAGCTCCCCTTCGCCGAATCTTCTTCTTCGTAGGACACACAACTGTGAGATTTGTACACATGGTTTCACTTTTCCCGGGCTGCCGCATACCGGCGTCTGAGGGTTACCGCGAACGGGTTGGAAAAATTCACCAAAGCATTCACGCTGCGGACAGTGCATATAAGGTTGTGATGGGTGATGTGACCCATTCCACTTGTATTATGTCCGGCACTCTCATACACTCCGAGCACAGCGGTTCACCCTGTGCCGTATGTATCGTCAATCTCTCGCGCAGCGAATATGCCTTCCGCACGAAGGCGTTGGGAGTCATGGGCATGAAGACGATAATGGGCCTCCCTTTCAAGGGGGTCAGTGGCCTGGCGCATACCCTGTTTGGCACGGTACTGCTCGGCGCGCTCTGGGTCACCAGCCTGACGATGCTCTCGGCGCGGCCTACGGCGGTGTCGCTGCTGACTGAGGCGGGCGCGCACACGCTCAATCCGCAACTGATTCACATGACCAATGGCGTTGTCGGCATTACCCCCGATGGCTATCTCAAGTTGGAAAGCGCCGCCAAAGCTAGCCCCAGTAAGGCACTCAACCTCTCTATCCTCAAAGTGCAGGTGCCGGGGAATGTCATCGTCGGCAAAAGTTACGACGACGGTGTGACCGCCATCTTTGGCAAGGTAGCTGAGGGCTATTATGACAACGGTCCGCAGTCGGTGTTTCAGCTACCCGCGGACGCCCAGAAGGCGCTAGATACCTTCGGCGTCTTCTCCGCGGCAGGCGTTCCGAGCGTGCCGACCTCCGTTGGAGGACAGACGCTGCCGACCCCGCCGACCCTGCCGCCATTCTTGCAGCCCTTCCTCACCTTCGTCGGCCTGACACCCGCTACCTTCACCGCCGCCGGACACGACAGCATCGCCGGGCTGCTGCTCTGGTTCTGGCTGGCGGCTGCCGCCTACATGCTGCGTCTCGCCTCCGGGGGTGCGGCGGTGGGCGCACGCCAGGCGCAGATCGTCTCCCTGGTGCGTGACGAGCGCCGCGGGCTCGCTTCCAGCGTGAACGCCGCGAGCTTCCAGGTG
>DAHUXT010000338.1 GCA_027307065.1 Ktedonobacteria bacterium | reverse complement strand
GGATTGCCGGAGTCCTCGAGCGCCGCTCCCATCGTCTCGACGGCATGTAGGTCGGTTGCGAGCGCGTCGGCGAAGTCTGAGAAGTCATGCTTGAACGCCAGATGAATGACGCCGTCCGCCGCGGCTGCCCCGGCACGTAGGCTGTCGAGGTCTTCGAGGGTCCCGCGGTGCACCTCCGCACCCGCAGCCTTCAGCTCGGCGGCCGCGGCATCCGAACGAGCTAGACCGACGACCTGATGTCCAACTGCCAATAGTTCTGCTACAACAAGGGAACCGATATGCCCGGCCGCGCCGGTGACGAAGACACGCATGAGCAATACCTCTTGGTTGTACGCTGTCCCGGCTTTTCCTAGCCATACTGCCAGAGAACCTGTGCCAGGCCAGTAGATGTCAGTCACTGTCATCACTATAGCACTTGATGTCAACCACTGTCATCACTTATAATCGAGGCATGAGTAGATGGGAGCCAAATGCGCGTAGCCGTCTCGAGCAGGCGGCACTGGATCTCTATCGCGAGCGCGGCTTCGACCAGACTACGGTGGCGGAGATCGCCCAGCGGGCCGGACTCACAGAGCGGACGTTCTTCCGGTACTTTGTCGACAAGCGCGAGATGCTGTTCTGGGGCCAGGAGATCCTGCGCGAACTCTATATGCGCACCATCGCGGCTATGCCTGGATCCGCCGCGCCGATCGATATGGTAGCCGCGGCCCTGGAGGCCTCCGTTCCGGTGTTCAATGATCGCCGCGAGATCGTCCGGCAGCGCCAGGCAGTGATAGCCGCGAACCCAGGTCTCCAGGAGCGCGAGTTGCTCAAGCGTGCAGCACTTGCCTCGGCCATGTCCGACGCCTTACGCCAGCGCGGTGTGCCCGACCCGATAGCAAGTCTGACCGCAAACGTCGGCGTCCTCGCGTTCACGACGGCGTTCGTCCGCTGGGTCAACGCGCCGGACGAGTACGACCTGTCTCAACTCATCCGCGAGGCCCTCGACCAGCTCAAGGTGATCACCGCTGGCACCTGATCACTGGGACATTGCCTTTGTATTCCCTTCTTAAAACGCTTTCTGAGAGCGTCTTGTGTGATGTGGGGCATTTTCGGACGCCCGCTAGAGGGTGTACAATACCGGCGGACACGACGGCGCGGCGCACTCACAACGTGAGGCGAACCAGGAGGGAGCATCGTAATGGGTGAGAACCGTTCAGGCGGCGACCCTCGCCAACACGCTGGGGATGACACCGATCCCGATGTACAGGGGCGCAAGAATCAGCCGCCGCCGATGAATACGTCGCCGGATACGGCGCCCCCAAGCGCCGCCTATGACGACGAAGACAGAACGCGCGCGCTGCCCCCTGAACTGATTGGCGGTCCCGTCCCACGCATTCCCGCGAGTCGTCGTCCTCGGATCATCGCCATTGGCTCGGTCGTGTTGCTAGCCGTGCTGCTTGGTACCTCAGTGTTCCTCGCGCTACGCGGGCGTGGCGCGGGTGTGCTCGGTACCGGACCAATCTTCGGTGGCTGCGACGACAATACTCCCTGCCAGACAGCCAATGCCTACCTTGGCGACTATATCGCCGGCAAATACGACAACCTCTATAGCCTCGTCTCGAAGGCGACGGTCAAGCGGTTTGGCGACTCTCGCATACTGCGCGGCAACTATCAGGACGCGCACAACTACATCAAGACGCGCATCGCGCAAATTCTGGCGCGCGCGCAGATAACAGCCATCACTGCCTCGCCCGGCGCTGTCGAGAAGACCGGCGCGACCACAGCCAATGTGCCCGCCCGCATCGAGTTCCAGAGTGTGCGCGTCGGCTCCTTCGAGCAAGATATCACCATTCCGCTTGTGTATGAGAGCGGCCGCTGGCACGTCGACTGGACGCCTGGACTCATCTTTACGCAACTCGACGACGCAAGCGACCCGTATTACACCCGCAAGGTCGATCTGGTCGGCGTCGACGGCAATCGTGGCAATATCTACGACCGCGACGGCAATGTGCTGGCGAAAGACGACATCGTCTATGACATCTCGGTCACGAAATCGAAGTTGACCAACGCGACCGCTGAGTTGACCACCCTGGGCGCGGACCTTGATTTCACGGTGGGCCAGTTGAATCAGAAGCTCTCGGGTTCCTCGGCGGATCAGCCCGTGACGGTACGGACCATTACTGCGCAACTCTATCAACAGGTGAGCGGTGATCTAGGCAAGCTCGCGGGCGTCTCGTCACAGAAGACCACTGGCCGCGTCTATCCATTCGGCACAGCAACAGCGCCGATTACCGGCTATGTCGGGCCAGTGACAGCGGACGACATCAAGAACGACAAGAGCGGCTACTATGATAATCCAGCGGATGTGATTGGCAAGGCGGGTGTCGAGCTGTGGGGCGAGCAATATCTGCGTCCAACGCATGGTGGGCGGCTCCAGATCTTCGACAGAAATGCCGACGGCTCCGACGGTCCGGTTGTCTTCACCATTGCCTCGCGGGTGCCCGCGAACGGCGACGACATTCACACCACCATCTCGCTCAAGGCGCAACAAGCAGGCATGACCAGTCTCAGCATGCAGGCTGGTCACAGCGGCGGCTCGCTGGCGGTAGACCCGACGACTGGCGAGGTGCTGGCGATGGGCACCTATCCGACATATAACCCGACCGACCTTTCGCTCGGCCTCACGCCGAACG
This sequence comes from Ktedonobacteria bacterium, assembly GCA_027307065.1. Lineage (GTDB taxonomy): Bacteria > Chloroflexota > Ktedonobacteria > Ktedonobacterales > JADMIN01 > DAHUXT01. The sequence continues at coordinate 1,035 of DAHUXT010000338.1, read as the reverse complement.
CCTATGCCCGCCTCAACGCGCTCGACGCGCCCTATCTCAATCGGGCGATGGCCAGCGCGCAGCCGGTCGGATCTGTCTTCAAGCTGTTCACGTTGGCAGCGGGCCTGCAAAATGGCGTGAATGCCACGCAGATTTTCACCTGTGGCGGCTCGTTCCAGGTGCCGGGAGAAGCAAAGCGGCGAATCGATGACCGGCCTTCGGGCCATGGCAGCATCACTGCGCCCTACGCGCTGACCCCCTCCTGTGACGTTGTCTTTTGGACGATCGCGGTGTCGCTCAATAGCAAAGACCCGAATCTGCTGCCACAGATGGCGAAGTCGTTCGGCTTCGGTGCGTATACCGACATCGTCGGCGTGCCCAAGAGCGACGAGAATCCCGGCATCGTCCCCGATCCGGCATGGATGCAGGCGAACAATAAGGGCACCTGGTCGGCCACCGACGCCGCCAACCTGGGTATTGGTCAGGGGTTTTTCCAGGCGACGCCCGCGCAGATCGCCCTAGCCTCGGCTGCCATCGCCGACAACGGGGTTCGCATGACGCCGCGACTCGTATCGTCGGTGGTGACGAGCGGCGGCGCGACGGTGAAGAGCTTTGCGCCTTCGCAGCGGGGAACGCTGGCGCTGAGCGCCGATAATGTCGCGACAATTCAGGCGGCGATGCTCGGTCCACTCTATGACCCAAACGGCACCGCCTATGGAGACTTCAAGAATATCTCGATTCTCGTGGCGGGCAAGACAGGTACCGCCGAGTCTGGTCAGGCGCGCCCGAATGGCTGGTTCGCCTGTTATGCGCCTGCATCGCCAGCGAGCGGCCCGCCCGTGACACCGAAAATCGCGATTGGGTCGCTGGTCGAGCGTTCGGATTTCGGTGAGCGGTACGCATTGCCGGTGAGCAAGGCAATTCTGCGCGCCTATCTCGGCGTTTAGATTCGGAGTGAGAGAGGCACGTTATGGGGGAACGCCTGTCGCGGGTGGGGATCGGGTACGATGTCCACGCGTTCGCGCCACCAGAAGCCGCACGGCCGCTGATGATTGG
>DAHUXT010000337.1 GCA_027307065.1 Ktedonobacteria bacterium | reverse complement strand
CCCGGCAAAAAAGGTTGCCATCGCGCTCGAAAGCCTGATTCGCGGCCAGTTCCCGCGTGACGATCTGTTTCTGGTCGGCTTCTCCATTATGGCGAAAGAGTTCAAGGCGGAAGAAATCGTCGAGATTGGCGAGTGGGACCACGTTCAAGGTACGAACATGGTTCATGGCCTGATGGTGGCTCGGCAGTTGTTAGGGCAGTCACACGGCACGAACAAGCAGATCATCATGATTACCGATGGCGGCCCATCGGTCTATCGGATGGGCAACGACTGGATCTTCGACTGGCCACCGCCACCAGAAGCGATGCTACAGACGTTACGCGAGGTGAAACGCTGTACCCGCGAGAACATTACCATCAACGTCTTCATGCTGTGGGACGATCCGACGCTCAAGCACTTCGTCAATCAGATGGCAACCATCAACCGGGGACGCGCCTTCTTCACCAGTCCTGATGATCTGGGCAAGTACGTGCTCATCGACTATCTGAACAACCGCCAGAAGCGGGTCAGCTAGCACAGACGCTGCCTTCTCGATGCTATTGTTGCCAATGGAGCGCCAGTGAACGACGACGCACAACTCCCGGTGCTTCGGGCGGGAGCCGCCGTACTAGGTATCTCGCTCGACGCCGGGCAGATCGGACAGTTCCAGCGGCTACAGACGTTGCTGCTGGAGTGGAGCGCGCGCATCAACCTGACGGCCATCACCGACCCGAACGAGATCGAGACGCGCCACTTTCTCGACTCGCTGATGTGCGCGCTCGCAATCCCTCCACATGAGTGGAAACGCTCGTTTCGCGTGCTGGATATCGGCAGCGGGGCGGGCTTTCCGGCACTGCCGCTGGCAATCGCTTTCCCCCAGTGGCGCATCACCTCGCTCGACGCCACCGGCAAGAAGATACGCTTCCAGCGCCAGGCAGCCACCAGTGTGGGGTTAAGCAACTTTGACGCGGTCCATGGGCGCGCCGAAGAGCTGGCGCAACAGCCAAGCGAGCGTGCGCGCTATCATCTCGTCACGGCACGCGCAGTCGCGGCGCTGCCAACGCTGCTGGAATATTGTGCGCCATTTACCCGGCCCGGCGGGCGCATCGTCATGCCGAAGAAAGGCGACCTCGCCGACGAGATCGCGGCGGGTAGCAAAGCCGCGCTGGAGCTGGGCGCGTTACTACTGCCCCCCATCGCCGTCACCATTCCGCCGCTCAATGACGGGCGCGTGCTGGTCGTCGCCGAGCAGCGGCATCGTTGCCGCGCGCGCTATCCCCGGCCTGCGGGCGCACCGGCGAAACATCCACTCGGCCGGGCGATAAGAGCCAGGGTTTACCAGCGCGACAAAACGCGGTACACTGTGGGCCACATCCGCGGCTTTGATGACCGCGAGATACTCCTCAACGACGGGAGATACGCTCATGGGCGCGCCCGACACTTCCTCGCCGCTGGCGAACTCATCTGAACCCCCACTGGTAATTCTCAATCCGGCGGGCAATCGCGGGCGCTGTGCAAAGTTGCGGGCACCGCTCGCCCAGGCATTGAAAGGCGGCCGAGGTGAACTGGCGCTGACCACCGGGCCAGGCGCTGCCGAACAGATGGCAGCGGCGGCGGCGCGGAATGGCCGTTCGATCATCGCGGTGGGCGGCGATGGCACGATTTCCGAGATCGCGGGCGGCATTCTCGCATCGGGACACCAGGTGCCGCTGGGCATCGTTCCAGGGGGCAGCGGCAACGACTACGCCTGCTACACGCTCAAGTTGCCGCGCGACCCGCTCGCAGCGCTCGAAATCGCGCTGACTGGCCTTCCAACGCCAATGGACGCGGGCGCGGTGAACGACCGATTTTTCATCAACTCGCTCGGTGTCGGCATAGACGCCAATATCGCCGCCCGCGCCGAGAAGCTCAAACGGGTGCCGCTGCTTCGCGGCAACGCGCTCTATCAGGTCGCCAGCGTCTACGAGGTGTTATTTCAGTACAGTCACTGCCCACAGTTGCACGTATCACTCGATGGCGCGGCGGAGGATCAGCGCGCTTATGCGCTCGCTGGTGTGACCGTTGGGCCAACGTATGGCGGCGGTTTCCACATCAATCCCGCCGCCGAAGCCAACGATGGCCTGTTCGATGTCTGCCTGATCGTCAAGCCGCCGCAGATGCGCGCGCTCCAGCTCTTGCCCATGGTCAAGCAAGGGCGACACGTCGGCAAAAAAGAAGTACGGCAACTGCGGGTGCGCTCGCTCGTGCTGGAGGCCGACCATCCCATCAACGCGCACTGTGACGGCGAAGTGTTCACCGGAAAGCGGTTCGAGGCACGCATTCTTCCGGGCGCGCTGCTCATCCGCCGCTGAGAGCGACATGATGGTGTTAGCGCTGCGTCGCCACGCGTCCATGCTCGCCGCTATAATAGAGATGGTGGCAGAAAGGACAGGCATGTGATGGCTGACGACGCGCCAGCAGCGCTTCCGGCATTTGACGAACTCTATCGCGCCCAGGCACGACAGGCGATACTCGATATCGTCGCCGAAAAGCTTACTGAGGGTGTGTCGCCTGAAACACAGGCGCAGGAATTTGCCGAGCGCGGCAAACCCGACTTTGTGCTGGCCTATTTGCTCGACAGCGCGCTTCCCGACGATCGCAAGCGCGATCTGTATGCCATTGCGCACGAGCGGCGTGCCACGTATACCGAGCAACGCGCGCGTGAGTTTGATCGCCGCTTTCACCGCGCATTTCCGCTGTTGGAGACGGAAGCGGCGAATGACCGCGTGACGGCGAGACGCATCCGCGCCGGGATGCCGCACAGCCGTGGACGTGGTCGCCAGATTCCACTGATGTAAGCAGGACACGCCGTACTAGCGCGACGGTACGACGAGTGATACGCGACGAGGAGGACACGTGGCCGATCAGCAGTCCGCGGATTCGATGCAGCGTGAGCAGTGGAAGCGGGCGGCGGCGGAGGCAGCCGTGGGGCGCGAGATCAGCGATGGCATGATCATTGGCCTGGGCACCGGATCCACCGCCGACCTGATGATCCAGGCGCTGGCTGAACGAGTGCGCCAGGGTCTTCATATCACCGGAGTCGCCACCTCCGAGCGAACACGCAGTGGAGCGGAGCGACTGGGCATTCCATTGGCCGAATTAGACGACGTGGCAGCGCTGCATCTGAGCATCGACGGCGCCGACGAAGTCACACTCCCGGCGCTCGATCTGGTCAAAGGGCGGGGTGGCGCGCTGCTGCGCGAGAAACTGGTGGCTGTCACCAGCCACCGGCGTATCATCATTGTCGATGATTCGAAAATTGTCGCCGAGTTGGCTTCACGGCACGCGGTCCCTGTTGAGGTCGACCGCTTCGGCTGGCGGCATACGGCGGGAAGACTGGCGGCACTGGGAGCGACGGTCCAGCGGCGCATGGCGTCGGACGGAAGCGCTGTCATTGCGCCATTCATCAGCGACGGCGGCCATTATGTGCTTGACTGTTCGTTTGGTTCTATCGCGATGCCGTCCGACCTGGCGGGGCAGATCAAAGCACTGACAGGGGTGATCGACCACGGGCTCTTCGTGGGCATGACCGAGCGCGTCTATATCGCGGGCTCCGCAGGTGTGCAGACTCACGACCGCCCAGCGTAAACATCCACCGGAACGCACCCAGACTCAGCGCGCAAAAAACTTCGGAGAGGATGTACTCCTCCCCGAATATGCGACGCACCGTGGGCCAGCGACGTGCACCGACCGCCGAATCTT
>DAHUXT010000336.1 GCA_027307065.1 Ktedonobacteria bacterium | reverse complement strand
GCTTGGCGCCATGGCTCTGCCCTCGAGTAGTCGCCACTAATGCGACGGCGGCGTAAACGGGGGCGCTGGCTCGGTGGCCAGGCGATCCGCCATCGCGCGCAGCAGCGTGGACGCCTCAGGCGGAACATAATGCCCGCCGAGCGGCGTTGGATGCACTCCCGGCCCGTGATAATCTGAGCCGCCCGTCGCAATCAGCCCGTGTTGCTCGGCCAGTGCCAGCAGGTTCTCCACGGTTGGCTCGTCGTATTCGCCATAGTAGCATTCGAGGCCCAGCAGACCTGCTCGCATCAATCGAGGGAGCAGGTCGTCTTCCAGCCCGAACAGTCGCAACGGATGGGCCAGCACAGGTACCCCACGCACGCTTCGCAGCATCCGCACAGCATCTTCTGGCACCATCTTGAATCGGGGCACATAGGCCGGACGTCCAGGGCTGATGTAGCGGTCGAATGCGTCGGCGATGCTGTCGGCATACCCTTTTTCCATCAGTGCCCTAGCGACATGCGGGCGGCCAACCGCCCCGTGCGCCAGTTCACGCACGCGCGCCCAGGTAACGTCATAGCCCTGCTCGCGCAGCAGCGCTACCATCCGTTCGCCCCGCTTCTCACGCGTGTCGCGCAGAAACTGAAGGAAAGCCTGCAGGTCGGCGTTCGCAGTGTCGAGGTAGTAGCCGAGCACGTGGGCCTCGCCCTGGCCATGCGGCAGATACGTATTGATTTCGATGCCGGGGACGACTTCCACGCCCATCGCCGCACCCGCCGCCTGCGCCTCTGCCAGCCCGTTAGTCGTGTCGTGATCGGTCAGCGCGATCATCGACAGGCCAGCCTCGTGGGCCTGTGTGACCAGTTCGGTGGGCGTAAGCAGCCCATCAGACGCCGTCGAATGCGTGTGGAGATCGAGCTTGGCGCTGACCATGCTCATTTGGCATAGTCCACAACACGTGTCTCGCGCACGACACACACCTTGATCTGGCCCGGATAATCCATGCTCTCCTCGATCCGGCGCGCCACATCACGCGCAAGCTGCGACGCCGCCACCTCATCCACCTCTTCCGGTTTGACGATGATGCGCACCTCGCGGCCCGCCTGAACCGCGAACGACTTCTCGACGCCGCGGAATGAGTTGGCGATGCTCTCGAGCGCCTCCAACCGCTTGATGTAGAGGTCTATCGTCTCGCGCCGCGCGCCCGGCCTTGCGGCGGAGATGGCGTCTGCCGCCTGAACAATCGCCGCCTCGAGCGACTGTGGCACCATATCGGTGGCATGGTGCGCGACAATGGCATGGACAACCTTCGGGCCGCGGTTGAACCGGCGGGCAATCTCACCGCTGATGAGGTGATGTGGCCCCTCGACCTCTTGATCGATGACTTTGCCCAGGTCATGCAGCAGACCAGCCACTTTACAGACGCCCACATCCGCGCCCAGTTCGGCGGCGATGGTCGCAGCCAACACTGACACCTCGATAGAGTGATTGAGCACGTTCTGTCCATAACTTGTACGGAAATGCATCCGGCCAAGGAGCTTGATGAGATCGAGCGGCAGGTTTGAGACATTGGCCTCGAGACAGGCACGTTCGCCTTCTTCGACAATAACTTGATCGATCTCCTGGCGCGCTTTGGCCACCATCTCCTCGATGCGCGCAGGATGAATGCGGCCGTCCAGCACCAGTTTGGTGAGCGCCACCCGCGCAATCTCGCGGCGAACGGGGTCGAATCCGGTCAGGATGACGGCTTCAGGCGTATCGTCGATGACGATGTCTACGCCGGTCGCGCTCTCCAGCGCCCGAATGTTGCGGCCCTCGCGCCCGATGATGCGGCCCTTCATATCGTCGTTGGGCAGCGGCACGACCGAAACGGTGATATCGGACACCTGATCCGAGGCGCAGCGCTGGATGGCGAGTGTGATGATCTCGCGCGCTCTAGATTCAGCCTCATCGCGGGCGAGCATTTCGATCTCGCGGGCGCGGATTGATGCCTCGCGACGGGCAGATTCTTCGATAGAGGAAATCAGTTCGGCGCGCGCTTCATCCACAGACATGCGCGCCACCCGCTGCAGATCAGCGGTTCGCTGGTCACGCAGGGCATCAATCCCGGCCAGTCGCTCCTCCAGCTCCTGATTCTTCAGGAGCAGCGTTCGCTCTTGTCGCTCCAGATTCTCTACTTTTCGGTCGAGGTTCTCCTCCTTTTGCTGAAGCCGCTGCTCCTGCCGCTTAATCTCCTGTCGACGTTCCCGGGCATCGGTTTCGATCGTTGTTCGCACTTTGGCGGTTTCGTCACGCGCTTCCAAGAGCGCCAGGCGCTGTTTTTCTTGCATGTCGAGCAAGCGCGCCTCGGCCTGCTCTTTGAGCGTGCTCATCTCTTGTTCGTGGCGCAATCGGCTCTGTTGGCGGCCGTAGATCACTCCGCCAACTATGCCCAGAAAAGTTGCCGCGACAATGATGGCAAAATCAATAGGGTTCACGTATAGGTACCTCCGTGAGGCCGTTTGTAGAGGTGCGTCGTAGTGCGAGGGTGGCACACAATGAGGTGTGCGCAAGCGCCGATAACTACCGGGACGCCCTGGCGCACTACTGGGTAGTTACGTCACTATACTAGCGGAAAGTCGTAGCTGTCAAGCGGCCAGCGTGCGTGGGTTATGTCGCCTAGCAGGCTCTCGGCGCGAGCGGGTCCCGCATGATATACTGGCTGCGGCCAGCGTTTCAGGTGCATCATACCGCTTCGGTGCCCTCATGCCTGGCCACAGTTGAGAGGATCACTCGTCCATGTCTGACCCGATACCGACACCGTCTCCCGTGCCAGTGTCTGCCCCGCCTCTGGGCGCGGAGCAACTCGACTGGCTCAAAGGATATATCCGTGCCGTGCCCGACTACCCACAGCCCGGCATCCTTTTCCGCGATATCACGCCGCTGCTTCAGAACGCCCAGGCGCTCCGCTTTGCCATCGACCAGCTGGCTGAGCGATATCGTGGAACGGGTATCGACGCCGTGGTGGGCATTGAATCGCGAGGGTTCATCTTTGGCACGCCGCTCGCCTATCTGCTTGACGTCGGCTTTGTGCCAGTGCGCAAGAAAGGCAAACTGCCCGCCGAGACGATCACTATCCAATATGACCTGGAATACGGCTCGAATGTGCTGGAAATCCACACTGATGCGCTCCACCCTGGCCAGCGCGTGCTGATCGTGGATGACTTGCTCGCGACCGGCGGCACCACCGAAGGGACTGTGCGATTGGTGGAAAGCCTCGGCGCGCATGTCGTCTCATTGGCGTTTCTGATCGAGTTGGCGGATCTGCAGGGCCGCACGCGACTGCCCGGGCAGGATGTCTTCGCGCTCTTGAAATATTAGGCTCAGGTGGCAATGGCGATTGTGCTGCATGCGGCGCGGGCAACCCGCGATTGGATACCGGCCGGGGTGCGCCGCGGCGACCGGATGTATCATATGCTGTCAGACATTCCTGGTCCGGAGGGGGGCATCGAACTGCGCGCATTTGCCTTGCCGCTCGGTTTTCGCGAGCGCTGGGTGCAGTATCCTGGCGGGTATCGCGAGCATTTCGACGTCACCGAACGTGACGCGCAGGCAATACTAGCGCGCGGTAGTGTCCGTTTGCTCTCGAATCGCGAGCTGGGCAATCTTCTCGCAGGGAAGCGGGCCTTCCTCAATGGTAGCCAGTGAGTTGGCCGCTCCTCCGTTCCATAGAGATCTCAATCGCCGCTGTTACAGGGTGCCCAGGCCCTCCACGCTCCCGCTCTTAGCCAGGGACACTACCT
>DAHUXT010000335.1 GCA_027307065.1 Ktedonobacteria bacterium | reverse complement strand
ATCCCAGAGGCCGTGCCATTATAGTAGAATACGAGTTCCTGGCATCCTACAACATTGTCACCCATTCCAACGAGGAGCGAAGCAGTCATGGCAGACACCAGCAACGCAACAACCGGCTACGCGGATGTGAACGGCGCGAAACTCTATTATGAAGTAGCGGGCGAGGGGCATCCGCTGGTCTTTCTCCATGCGGGTATCGCCAACCTGCACATGTGGGACGACCAGTTCAGCGCCTTTGCCGACCGCTTTCGCGTCGTGCGCTACGATCATCGCGGCTTCGGCGAATCGAGGGCGCCAGCCGGGCCAGCCTCCGCAGCGGGCGACGTGTTCGGCATGCTACGATTCCTCAACATCGACAAAACCTATCTGGTCGGCTGCTCGATGGGCGGCGGCATGGCGCTCGACTTTACCCTGGCGCATCCCGAGATGGTGGATGGCCTGGTGCTCGTTGGCCCAGGCATCTCTGGCATGCCCGACGGTGGCAACGATCCGCTGCAGGAGACGTGGAAAGAGATTCAAGCGGCGGCAAAGGCGGGCGACTACGACAAAGCGAACGAACTCGAACTGCGCGTCTGGGTGGATGGCCTCGGCCGCACGCCCGATCAGGTGAATCCAGCCTATCGCGCCAAGGCGAGCGCCATGAACCGCGCCCTCTATGACCACGAGGATGAGATGAGCGCCATCGAGTGGCAGCCAGCCGACCCGCCCGCCTACCCTCGGCTTGAGACGGTGTCCGCGCCTACGCTGCTGATTGTCGGCGACCGCGACGTGCCGGACATTCAGCAGGCGGTTGATGTGCTGGCGGCGCGTATCCCCGGCGCAAAGAAAGTGGTATTGCACGACACCGCGCATCTGCCCAGCATGGAACTGCCCGACCAGTTCAATCAGGTGCTCGGCGATTTTCTCGGCAGCCTGAACTCACCAAAATAGAACACCTGAAGGCGACAGGAGCCAGCCATGACTAATCCCCCGGCGGCGCGTATCGAGATCGTGCGCGACAGCTACTTTGACACGATCGTCGAAGATCCTTATCGCTGGATGGAAGACTACAGAGGCGCGGAGGCACAGACCTGGCTACACCAGCAGGCCGATCACACCACCCAGGTGCTCTCCTCGCTCCCGGAGCGCGACGCGTTGCTGGCGCGCATCTCCACATTGGGCGACGCCGGGCCAGAGATGCACAGTCTGCGCGTGGCAGGCGGACGCGTCTTCGCATTGCGGCAGAATCCCAGAGAGAACATGCCGCGACTGGTGATGTACGCCGCTGCTGACGCGCCCGAGACAACCTTGCTCGACCCGAACACCATGGGTGGCGACACGCACAGCGCCATCGACTGGTACGCACCGTCGGGCGATGGGCGGCTCGTCGCTTATGGCATCTCGCAAGGCGGCTCCGAAGACAGCACGCTCTATGTGCTGGATGTCGAACAGGGAACGACGCTAGACGTGGCGATTCCGCACACTATGTTTAGCGACGTCTGCTGGTTGGCAGATAATACCTCGTTCCTTTATAGGCAGTTTCCCGAACGCGCGCCCGACACGCCGCCCAGCGACTTCTATCTCGATAGCCGCATCCGCCTACATCGGCTCGGCAATGACCCCGGAAGCGATCCTGTCGTGCTGGGACGCGACGCGCATCCGTCGCTGGCACTGGCGCGCATCGACATTCCCAGTGTCACCGCCCGACCTGATAGTGAATGGCTGGTCGGGGCAATATCGCATGGCGACCTCAAAGAGATCTCGATCTATGTGGCCCCGAAGAGCACGCTCGCGGAACCCACGACGATCCCCTGGCGGCGGCTCGCCAGCCCTGAAGATGGCGTCACTGCATTTGCCTTTACCGCAAATACGCTCTATCTGCTCACCCACCGCGATGCGCCACGCTATCAGGTCATCGCCGTGCCGCTCGATGCGCCCGACCTTACTGGCGCAACCGTTGTCGTGCCGCAAAGTGACGCCGTCGCGCAAGACGTGCGCGTTGCGGGCAAACATCTGCTCGTGCGCGAGATGTCGGGTGGCATTGGCAGCCTGCGTCGTGTACCACTCGCTGGGGGGACACCCGAGCCGGTTTCGTTGCCAGAGACGGGCGCCATAACCCAATGGGCGGGCGAGCCAGGCAGCGGCGTCGTCTATCTCCTCACAGCCGCATGGACCTCCGCGCCGCGCGTCTTGCGCTACGATGCGACGACCAATACGTCTAGCGATACGGGATGGCTGCCGCCGGCAAACGTTGACTTTCACACGATCGAGGCGCACGAGGTAGAGGCGCCCGCCGCCGATGGCGAACGCATCCCGCTCTCGATCATTCACCGCACGGGACTAGAGCGCGACGGCTCGCATCCAACCCTGCTGATCGGCTACGGCTCCTATGGCATCTCGATTCCACCCTTCTTCTTCCCGCAGATGCTGGCGTGGTACGAGCGTGGCGGGGTGTTAGCGGTCGCGCACATCCGTGGCGGCGGCGAGAAAGGCGACGAGTGGCACCAGGCCGGACGGTTCCTGAAGAAAGAAAATACCATTCAGGACTTCATCGCCTGCGCCGAATACCTGGTCAACGAAGGCTACACCCGGCCCGAACGTCTCGCGGGCGAGGGCACGAGCGCTGGCGGCATCACCAGCGGCGGCGCGCTGGTGCGGCGTCCTGATCTCTTCGCGGCGATGGTGATGCGCGTGGCGGTGACCAATACACTCCGCTTCGAGACCACCGAGAACGGCCCACCAAATGTCATGGAGTTTGGCAGCGTCGCCACTGAGGACGGCTTCAAAGGGCTGCTCATTACGGATTCGTACCAGCGCGTGCGCGACGGCACAGCGTATCCGGCGGTGCTGCTGACCAGTGGCGCCAACGATCCACGTGTCGTCGTCTGGATGGCGATGAAGATGGCGGCACGGCTCCAGGCGGCCAGCAGTTCGGGCAGGCCGGTGCTGCTGCGGCTGGAAGAACAAGGCGGCCACGGCATGGGTTCGACACGCCAGCAAGAAGACGCCGAGCTCGCCGATAAGCTTGCCTTTCTGCTCTGGCAGTTCGGCATAACTGGTGGCCGCGACTGACCGCGTCTTCGCCGTCCTGAGCGCGTCTGTCGCTCTCGTGGCATCGGCGCGGCCGTGCTACTCTTGCCTCCGAAAGGCGTTACGCAGACAGGGAGGCAGGGGAACAGATGGGCGGCAAAGCGGGCAGCAAAGTGGGTGGCAAACGACGAGCACATGGGCAGCGCGACACATGGGAACGCGAGGATACGGCCATCTTCGCGCCCGGCGCTCCGCCGCCACCAACCGCACTGCATGGCACGCCTTCTGGCGAACAGCAGCCGCGCCAATGGGCGTATCCCGTTGGCGTCAATCTGGCCCAGCGGCCACGCGCCACCGAAACCACCACCTTCGAGCAACTCCGCAACCTCGCCGCGCTCTACGATGGCATCCAGATCTGCGAACGGGTCTATTTCGATCTCATCGGCCGACTGGAGCTACGCGTCTTGCCGCGCACTGACCTGCTGACCAGCGGCGAAGATGCCAACGCTCCCCGCTGGCGCGAGCCTGCCCGCCGCATCGAAGCCCTGCTCGAATCGCCCGATCGCTCCCAGGATCTGCGCTCGTGGCTGGTGGCCTTCGTGCGCGACCTGCTGGAGATCGACGCCGTCGCCATCTACACACGCCGCACCCGCTCTGGCGCCCTCCACGCGTTAGAACTGGTGGCAACAGAACGCGAGAAAGCCACGTCCTTATGCATTGAGATGAAGCCGCACGGTAAACCAAGTGTTCAGG
>DAHUXT010000334.1 GCA_027307065.1 Ktedonobacteria bacterium | reverse complement strand
TGCCCATCTCTCCGCTCCCCAAATCGACGCCCCGCACCCCGCACTACACCGCCCGAGGCGGCAGACGACGGAGTACCGCTGCGGTGTCAGCCATTTCCGCTGCCAGTGTCGAGAGCCTGATGTAGCGTTTGCGAGCTGCTGAGCGTGCCACGCGAGCGGCTTTTACCTGGTCGCGCACCGCGCGTAGATCGGCGAAGGATGCCATGCCTTCGATCACCCAATGGGCCACTTGTGCCTCATTCTCCTCCAGAGCATGCAGTCCGGCGAGTGCCAGCTTGGCGTCGAGCCACGCCCACGGAAAAGCATCCAGCCCCAGTGCAACATGTTTGCCTTGCGCATCCTGCACCCGGTTCGCCTGAAGATCCACCTGCCCACCATCCATCCCATTGGCGCAGCACCAGAACGCTTGTTCTAATTGCTTGCTTTTATCGTATCGCCAAAGCAGCCAGACGTCAAATCTGCCGCGCATTCAGCGGTTCATTGCGGTGATCTGTCGCGGATGCCAGCAACGACCTCGAACCGAAGTTCTGTCCAGCAGAGTGGCTGTTGTGATAGCCGTTTAGTAGTAGATATTGACGCACTATCAAACGAAGAGTATCATACAGGCGACCGTAATTCCTCAGAGCATGAGCAGATATGTTCTGCGTACTTACGATCAGGCGATTTCACAACGACACTGCCCCTACACTGCTGAACTTGCACATTCTATCGGCGTATGGTAGCCTCGAAACAGTCCTCGTAGTCTTGCGTAGTGAGCATTGCTCTGGGCGAATGGCTGGACTCTCATGCGGCCGTGCGATCTTGTTGTAACCCGGTCGCGCGATGCTCCCGACACCGCGCTCGCAGCGCAGGTGGACATCCGAAAATCTCCAGACAGCCGCCATCAACAGAGATTCAACAGAGATTCAACAGAGATTCAACAGAGATGAGGCGCCGCGCACCCACCGCATACGCGCGGCATGGTGTGGTGGAGTGGTGGAATGGTAATGGTGTGGTGGAAAGGGGGCACAGGCTAGGCTTCCAGTTCAGTCTTCCCATCTGTTCTCGCGTCTTGTTGTCTCAGGCAGACTCACCAAGGTATATCCACCCTTCAGCAATTCAGAAAGGGGATCGCACGCGTGAAAGGCTTTCCAGTGCGCCGCACGGCGCTCATTGTCCTGGGCATCCTGACTGTCATCGCCCTGACCGGCGCTTGGCTCACCGCCAACCCGCGCGCGGCACGCGCAGGTGCGTTCGATCAGGGCGAAACCGGTGGGTTCAACGCGTATTTCGTCGGCGGCACGGTGGCGCCACCCACAGAGGCAGACTGCCATGCGATCGCGCGGCGCTGCTTTACTCCGACGGCGATGGCTGGCTCGTATAATTACGCGGGACTTCATGCCAGTGGCATAGATGGGAGCGGTGTTACCATCGCGGTGGTGGACTCCTTTGGCAGCGCAACCATCGCCAGCGACCTCAACAACTTCAATAATGCCTTCAACCTGCAACACCTCTGCGGCGAGGCAAATTATATCTGCCAGCCAGGTGACCCGACCTTCAAGATCCTCAATGTCCAGGGGAGCCCGCCCCCGAACCCGCCTCCGCCCAACAATGGGACCGGCCAGGAGGCGCATGACCTCTGGGCTGTAGAGGTTTCTCTCGACGTCGAGTGGGCGCACGCGACTGCCCCCCGAGCGAACATCCTGCTGGTGACGACGCCTACGGCCGAGACGCTTGGTGTGCAGGGCTTCCAGCAGTTCATGAATGCCGAGCAATATGTAATCGACCACCACCTGGCGGATGTCATCACGCAGAGCTTCGGCGCCGGTGAAGGGACGTTCCAGAACGGATTCGCGGCGCTCCAGAACCTGCGGCAACCGTTCATCTCGGCGCAGGCCAATCATGTCACAGTCCTTGCGTCCACCGGCGACAACGGCACAGCCAACATCATGAAGGAGCCGGTCAAGAATCCGGCATTGATTCCCTATCCCAGCGTTGGCTGGCCGGCCTCTGATCCCCTCGTGACCGCTGTGGGCGGGACGTATTTGTGCACCGACACCGATACGGGCACCACCGTCGACAGCTCTCCGCCATCTGGCAGATGTCCCCTTTTCCCTGGTGAGCGCGAGGTGGGCTGGATCGCTGGCGGTGGCGGCTACAGCATCCTGTTCCCGCGTCCGGACTACCAGAATACGTTGCCGCCGGGCAGCACCTTCGCCGGCAGCTCAGCGGGCGCGCCAGGCCCAAACAGCAACATGCGCGGTGTGCCGGACATCGCCTATCAGGCCAGCGCTCGGACCGGGGTGCTCGTGTATGATGAAGGCGAGGGCGGCTGGTTCGTCGTGGGTGGCACGAGTTGTGGCTCGCCACAGTGGGCCGGACTGATCGCAATGGCCGACCAGATGAAGGGCAGCAACGTTGGGTTCATCAACCCGGCGCTCTACAGCATTGCCAACAATCCCACCAAGTACGCCGCGGATTTCCACGACGTGACGGTCGGAAACAACCAGCTCGATCCGTCGATTCCCGGCTACTCGGCCTCAACAGGCTGGGATGCAGTGACCGGCCTTGGCTCGCCCGATGCTGCCAACCTGCTGCCCGATCTCGTGGCTGCGACAAACTAGCCTGAGCGCGACAACAAGTACGTTCGGAAGGGGCTCCAGCCACGGAGTCCCTTCTCGACATGAGGCGTCATTGTAGCGATTCGTTGTAGCGATTCGTCGTAGCGATTCGTCGCGGCAGCGTAGTCTGCCCACGATTCTTCAGGCTTCATCCAGTCGCGCTACCAAGTCCCGCAATACTTTTCATTATGCGGGAGTGGCTACGAAGGCGGGTAGACGAACTGTAAGACGTGGGTAGGGTACTTGGGATACGCGCGGCGGAAGCGTTGGCGGCGATTCCAGGCGTAGACGAAGAGCGTGACCGCGTCACCGAGCGCGTGCAGCGACCGCGTGAAACAGCGCGACCGTCGGACGAGGCGTCCCAGGTAATGGCGCAACTCGGCATTGCCGCCTTCGACGGAGTAGGTCTGGCTTGTGTTGGGCAAGGCCGCATGCTGGCTGGGGTAGTAGACGAGGTTGGTGTAGGCGGCCAACTGGTCGGAATAGTACTGGCGAGCGGCGGGGGCGGTGTCGAGCAGCGCCTGCAAGCGTTCCGGCTCGCGGTCGTAGGCCACGTCGTAGGCGATGATACAGCGCGTCGCCCGGTCTACCTGCGTGATGAGATAGACCCGCTGTTTTTTTGCCCCTCAAAGGTGTAGAGTTCGTCAAGTTCCACGACCGGCAGCGGGTGCTGCGCGTCGTGCGGGGGGGCGGGCGGCGCATCGGGCAGCGTGGCGGCGTGGGCGGCGATCCATTGGCCACCGTCTGATGAGTCACTCCCAGGTGGCGGGCGCGGCAGCGCAGCCCCATCCCGTCCACATACCACTCGAGCGCCTGACGGCGCTGCGGCGCGTCGTCGCCGTGCACCGTTCGCTACAACAGGGCTAGGCTAGGATAGACGAGCTACCGATGCACCGGATAGGGCCTGCTCGTCGGGCCTAGCAGCCCGTAGAGGAGCGACCCCAGCGGGCTCAGGAGAAAGACCACGATGAACCAGAGCCAGCGTCTGATCTGGGCTGTCTTCACCAGCCCCAGCACCCACGCGAGCAGAGCAGCAACGACGCCGCCGAGGTAGAGCACCAGGCCAAGCGTCGCCGCGCGGCTGCCCGAGGTCAGGCAACTCGTCGACGAGGGCCCGCTGGCGGCATGCTGGCACGACTGCAACTGGGTGGCAAACGCAGGTCCG
>DAHUXT010000333.1 GCA_027307065.1 Ktedonobacteria bacterium | reverse complement strand
GCTTGCGCTCTGACCACGGATTGCCGTCGGGGTCGGCGGAGGCGCGATTGTAGAGAATACGGCGGTTGGCAGGCCACGACCAGCCCCAGCGACTATTGTTCGTCCACTCGTCGGGGCCATCCTTCACACGGCTGGCAGAGAGATTACGCCCCTTTGCCGGGACGACTCCGCTATAAATCCAGCAGCCACAGGCGGTGCTTCCGTCGTCCTTCAAATCAGCGAAGCCCGCCACCTGCCGTCCATCGGCGATGGTATAGCCGCTTATCTCCTCCAGCACAGACTCAGCGCGCGGCTCCTGGAGCGCCCCTTCAAGCGGATATTCCCACGTCATCGCCTGCAGCGGTCGGTCGCGCTCCTCGGTGCTGTTGGCGTAGAGTTCGCGCAGGCGCCTCCCCAGGTGGACGAAGAACCATGTCTCCGAGCGCGCATCGCCAGGAGGGTCAATCGCCTTATCGTGCCACTGGAGCATTCGCTGCGTATTGGTCAGGCTGCCATCTTTCTCGGCAGCCCAGGCGGCGGGCATGAAGAAGACCTCGGTCTGCACGTCGCTGGGAGCAACGCCATCCATCTTCCAGAAGTTGGCCGTCTCCACCAGGAAGGGATCGCGAATGACGCACCACTCGAGTTTGCGCATCGCCGCGCGCTCTACCTTCGCGCCGGGACCGCCGACGGCGTAGTTCTCGCCGAGTACGAGTAGCCCTTTGATGCCGCCATCCTTCATCGCGAAGAACATCGGATAGTACGAGTAGTCGGTCTTGTCGTCCAGTTTGTTGAGATATTGATAACCCCACTCGTTCTGCGCCGTCGCGTTCTCGCCATACCACGCCTTGAGCATGCTCACCAGATACTTGGGCACGTTGTTCCACCAACCTGTCTCCGCCTGATTGACCCGCAGATAGTCGGCGAACGTGGGATTGCTGACATAGGGAATGTTGAGGTAGCCGGGCAGCAGATTATAGAGCGTGGGGATGTCCGTGGAACCCTGGATAGCCGCGTGCCCACGCAGCGCCAGGATACCGCCTCCGGGGCGTCCGATGTTACCAAGCAACAGTTGCAGTATCGCGGCAGTCCGGATATTTTGCACGCCGACTGTATGCTGGGTCCAGCCAAGAGCATAACAGAACGCGGTGGTGCGGTCGCGACCAGAGTTGGCGGCCAGCAAGTCGGCAATCTTCACAAAGACATCGCGCGGGGTGCCGCAGACCTGTTCGACTTTCTCTGGCGTGTAGCGGGCGAAGTGCCGCGTGAGAATCTGGAACACACAGCGCGGATGCTGCAGCGTCACATCACGGGCAGGCACACCGCCCTCGCCGATCTCGTAACGCCAGCTTGCGGGGTCATACGTTCCGCTTTCAGGCTTATAGCCGGAAAAGATGCCGACCAGATCTTCGGTATCGCGGAAATCCTCGCCAATAATCGTCGCGGCGTTGGTATAGGCCAGAACGTACTCGCGGAAGTATTTTCCCTCGGTGAGCATATAGTTGATGAGACCACCGAGGAAGGTGATATCAGTGCCTGGGCGGATAGGCGCATACAGATCGGCGTTGGCCGAGGTGCGCGTGAAGCGTGGATCGACATGGATGATCGTGGCGCCACGTTCGCGCGCCTCCATAACGAAGCGAAACCCGACCGGATGGCACTCGGCCATGTTCGAGCCCTGAATCAGGATGCAGTCGCTATTGACGAGGTCCCACTGAGCCGTGGTGGCCCCGCCGCGACCGAAGCTTGTGCCCAGACCAGGCACTGTCGAACTGTGTCAGATGCGGGCCTGGTTGGTGATATAGACGACGCCGAAATTGCGTAACAGCTTGGCGATCAGATAGTTTTCTTCGTTGTCGAGCGTTGCCCCACCGATGCTGGCTATGGTCTCCAGACGGTTGACCCGTGTGCCGCTGGCGGCCGTCATCTGAAAGTCGGCGTCACGCGTCTCTTTCATGCGTTGCGCGATGCGCTCCATCGCCCAGTCGAGCGGGCGCTCCTCCCAACCGGCGGCGCCGGGGGCACGATAGAGCACGTGCGTAGGGCGGTTGGGGTTGTTGAGCAGTTGGTAGGTCGAGGCGCCTTTCGGGCAGAGATGCCCCGCGCTGATGGGACTATCAGGGTTGCCCTCGATGTCGATCACTCGCCCGTCGCGCACAAACACCTGCTGGCTGCAGCCCACAGCGCAGAATGGGCAGACGGAGATGTAGCACTGAGCTCCGGTGATGCGCGAGTGCAGCGACTGGCTCCGTTTGCTGATGGGATTGGGAATGAATCCCACGTGACTACGCAACGTTCCAACGGGACCATTGACATTCTTCCGAAGTGCCATGGACTGCTCATCCCCTTCCATACGACCAGCCCGAAGACCAGCCCGGCGCGTCCGCGTCAGCTAACTCGGCTAATCGGCTTATCAGGAATCGTTTGACTCGCTTATATCGTAGAATGATATTTCGCCAACCGCAAACACCATGCTGCAAGCGTCAATGTCGCAAACACCGTGCCGTCTCACTGGCGCTCGCTTCGTTCACATTTAGACGAGCGAGAGCGGTGGTACGGTTCACGCAGTTCGAAGACACTGGATTGCTTGCGCCGTGGCGGCGAGTCGTGTACCATCGTGACGACGCACCACGAAAGTGTACGACCTGGACCGCACCGGCATCGTATACTTTTTGAGGAATCACAGATGGCGCCAATGACCGGCGAAGGGCCGACAGCGGCAACAACGCCCGATACACGAGCGGAAGGATACAAGACCGTGGAGAATAGCCCCTTGATGGCGCCGCAGTATGGCGAGCCGGAACCGCAGCCAGCCGAGGTGCTGGGGCTGTCGAAGGCAGACCTGCACATGCACACCAACCTCGGCGACGGCACGGCCAGCCCACACCGGCTGCTAGAGGTGGCCAAGCGCCGGGGGTTGAAGGTGATCGCCATCACCGACCACGATCACATGGAAGGCTGCAAGCGCGTCCAGGATCTGATCGATCGCGGCGAGAGCGATATCGAGATGATCTGGGGCTGTGAGGTCACGACGCGGCAGGGGCACTTCCTCGGCCTCTTTATGAAGCGCCCGGTGAAGTTCCTCACCCATGTGGAGGAAGCCATCGAGACAATCAAGGACCAGGGCGGCCTCTGCCTCATTCCCCACCCAATGGGACGACTGGTGCCAAGTTTGAGCCGGCGCAAGATCGAGGAACTGCTGACACGCGGCTATCCAATCGACGGCATCGAGTTGTACAATCCTTCGCCCGCCAATTCGTCGGTGCGCGACCAAGTGAAGCAATTCAACCGCCAGTGGGGATTCGCGGGAACCGGCAGCAGCGACGCCCATTTCTGGCAGCACATCGGCGCGGGCTACACGCTCTTCCCCGGCTCGACGGCGGAAGATCTGCGGACGGCGATCATCAACAACACCACGCGCGCCGGTGGACAGGAGACGCCACCTGAGCGGTTGCCATTCACCTCGTATATCGGCCAGTGCGTCTGGAGCATGGTGATCGACCCGCCGCGCAAGCTGTCGCGGATGTGGCTGAGCAAGACGACGACCGAGGCGCCCGACACGTCGACTGTGCGGCGGTAGGGGATCTACCCCTCCCTTGCTCGCCAAGGAGAGGGGCCAAGAGGAGTGCGGTGGCGCGTATGTTTGCCGTGGACAACGCCGCCGCTCTGGGTTGGTTGCTCGCCTTGCTGGCAATCTGGGCCGCGCTGCTCGTTGGCAGCGTCATCGCACAGCGGACATCTCTCTCCGAGCACAACAAACCGGCAACCCGACTGCGCCTGGCATCTTCGG